>NZ_JAUBUG010000011.1:0-69875 GCF_036705345.1 Microcoleus sp. B3-D2 | reverse complement strand
TCTAGTTGAGGATGTTCGATCGACTCTACCGTTTCTGAAACTTCTAGATTTTCGACTATCGGTTCTGGTTGAGAATGCTCGATCGACTCTACCGTTTCTGAAACTTCTAGATTTTCGACTATCGGTTCTGGTTGAGAATGCTCGATCGACTCTACTGTTTCTACAATGAGCAAATTTTCGACTATCGGTTCTGGCTGAGAATGCTCGATCGACTCTACCGTTTCTGAAACTTTTAGATTTTCGACTATCGGTTCTGGCTGAGAATGCTCGATCGACTCTTGTCTTTCTACAATTTCCAGAAAATCTGCCACTGGTTGCATTTCAGGTTCTAAATCGCTTATTTCATCTGGTGTTTCTGTAATTGGTGCGGCTTCTGGTTGAGAATAGTCGATCGACTCTTGCCTTTCGACAATCGGTTGTGGTTGAGGATGCTCGATCGACTCTACTGTTTCTGAAACTTGCAGATTTTCGACTATCGGTTGTGGTTGAGGATGCTCGATCGACTCTACTGTGTCTGAAACTTCTACATTTTCAACAATCGGTTCTAGTTCACGATGCTCGATCGACTCTTGTCTTTCGACTGGTTCGGATTCTGGTTCACGATGCTCGATCGACTCTACGGTTTGTGAAACTTCTAGATTTTCAACAATCGGTTCTGGTGTAGAAGGTTCTATCGGGAGTATCTCCCTTTTATAAAAAACATTTTTTACAAAAGTGAGCATCCTGCTTGCTTGTTGAGATATCTGTAGCGAGTAAGAGGCTCGGGTTCCTGTGACACCCAAACTGAGATGCTTCCCTTCACTCAAATCTACGGTTTCTGCAACTGGTTCTGATTCTGGTTGAGGATGTTCTATCAACTCTACGGTTTCTGCAACTGGTTCTGATTCTGGTTGAGGATGTTCTATCAACTCTACGGTTTCTGCAACTGGTTCTGATTCTGGTTGAGGATGTTCTATCAACTCTACGGTTTCTGCAACTGATTCTAATTCTGGTCGAGGATGTTCTATCAACTCTACGGTTTCTGCAACGGGTTCTAATTCTGGTCGAGGATGTTCTATCAACTCTACGGTTTCTGCAACGGGTTCCGATGCTGAATGAGAATCATAGAGAGACTCTGGTTTATCTAAAACTGGCAGATTGTCCGCGATGGGTTGTGATTCCGATTGATGAGAATTCGCGATCGTCGGTTGTGATTCCGATTGATGAGCATCCGCGATCGAGTCTTGAGTTGCTGCAGCTTCTTGCAGATTTCGATCGACCTCTGGTTCGGTGTGAACCAGATTTTCTTCCGGTTTTTTTTCAGCCGCTGTCAGCCTTAAAAACACATCTTCCAGAGTAGCGCGAGAGCGACGCATTTCGCACAGTCCAAATCCAGAGGCGACGATAGCTGTGGCAATTTCTCGTCCGGGTTCTATGTCCGGTTCGCACATTGCCCGCAGGCGGTAGCGATTCACTAAAAATTGCTGGCTTGGAATCAATTCGATCGATCGAACTCCCGGCAATTGTTCCAAAGAAGGCAACAGCAGACTGTTTACCAAATCCGCCTCGCCTTCAACTTCGAGTTCGTAACCCTCTCCCACCGCCAACTCTCCCATCAAATTTTCGGGAGTACCTGCAGCGACGATTTTACCGCGATTGATGATGGTGACGCGGTTGCAAGTCATGCTGACTTCCGGCAGAATGTGTGTGGAAAGGATGATTGTGTGCTGGCCGCCAAGACTTTTGATTAAATTGCGGACTTCGATGATTTGTCGGGGGTCGAGGCCTACGGTGGGTTCGTCTAAGATAATTACCGGGGGGTCGTGGACGATCGCCTGGGCGATACCGACGCGCTGGCGAAATCCTTTAGAAAGCTTGCGGATTAAAACTTTGCGTTTATCAACCAGGCCGCAGCGTTCGATCGCGGAGGTAACTCGTCGCGCGCGATCGCCCGCAGGTACTTGCTTAATCCTTGCCACAAAAAACAGAAACCCTTCCACACTCATTTCTGGATACAGTGGCGGGTTTTCCGGCAGATAGCCGATGCGCTGTCTGACGGCCATCGAGTCTTCGTGAACATCCATGCCGGCGATGCGGGCCGTACCGCTGGATGCTGGCAAGTATCCCGACAAAATCCGCATGGTTGTGGTTTTGCCAGCGCCGTTTGGCCCCAAAAACCCCAGAATTTCTCCTGATTCGACCGAAAAAGACACGTCCGCGATCGCTGCGGTCGAACCGTAAGTTTTGCTTAAGTGTTCTACTTCAATCATTTGTCAGAAGTCACGCAATTTTAGATTTTAGATTTTAGATTTACTTGGCCAACCACAGGCGGGACGCCTGTTCCACGAAGTTGAGAGTCCCGCCCGATCGGCGGGTCGATCGAAATTTATGGCGAAATTTTTAATTTGATTTTGTCTTCCAGTGTAGTCTGGCAAGAACCAAATCTATCATAAGCGTCGAGCGTACTTTGAAGCAAAATGCTAGGGAGTAGGGTGCCGGAGCCCGGAAATGATTAGCCGATATAC
This sequence comes from Microcoleus sp. B3-D2, assembly GCF_036705345.1. NCBI lineage: Bacteria > Bacillati > Cyanobacteriota > Cyanophyceae > Oscillatoriales > Microcoleaceae > Microcoleus > Microcoleus sp. B3-D2. The sequence continues at coordinate 67,371 of NZ_JAUBUG010000011.1, read as the reverse complement.
ATCGAATCCCTACCAACTGACGCACCCTACCAGTAGAGTCGGTGCTTAACCGAACCCTCCACTAGCTGCGTTCGCTACAGACGCGGGGCTGTTTCTAGGTTGAGTAGCGCTTACGCGCCCCTCCGCCTTACGCGCCTTCGGGGTTGGTTCAAAAAAATCTCAACTCCTTTTCCAAATCTTAATTTCCCCCAACCAACCCGCACTAACAATAGTCTTGCCATCTGCGCTAATCGCCACAGCGCTAACGTAGCCAGCATGACCGATCAAATTACCTCTCAATTCGCCCGATCGCACATCCCAAAGTCTCACACTCTTATCCCAACTCCCAGTAACCAGCGTAGTGCCATCCCGACTGAATGCCACCGACCAAACTCCGTCAGTATGCCCGCTTAAACGCCGAATTAACTGCCCGTTTCCGGCATTCCACACCCCAACAGTGCCATTGCTGTTTCCCGCCGCTAAACTTTTGCCGTCGGGAGTAAAAGCTAGCGACAAAACAGACAAGTTTTTGCCGCTAATCGTGCGAATAGCTTGACCGCCAGCTAAATTCCAGAACCTAATTGAACCGTCTTTGCTGCCGCTAGCTAAAGTTTTGTTGTCGGGACTAATTGCAACAGCATTCACCAACCCAGAATGCCCGGTCAAAGTCCGCAGCAACTCTCCTGTTTTCGGGTTCCAAATCTTAATCGTTTTGTCCCAACTACCGCTGGCTACAAATTGACCGTCGGGACTGACGGCAACGCTCGAAACTGCATTGGAATGCCCGCTCAAAGTGCGTACAACCGCGCCAGTTTCTAAATTCCAAATTTTCACAGTTTTGTCGTCGCTGCCGCTAGCTAACACCTTGCCATCCGCACTCGCGGCCAATGCGTTTACTGCTTCCGTGTGACCTTGCAGGGTAGTTTTTAATTGCCCGCTGGGAAAATTCCAAACTGAGATTGTGCCGTTGCTATTTCCAGTAGTAAAATAAGCTGAAGCTAGGGCAAGGGAACTGACAACTTCCGAAGGCCCTTTGAGGGTATTTGTAGCAGCAAAGGCGATCGCACTTGCGGGCGTGCGGGGGGCATTATTCGCCGGAGTTTTTGGGTTCCCGGCAGTAGGAGATTGGGGAACTACTGGCAGCGAAACAGTCGATCGCCATTTCATGAAAGTATTAATTTCTATTCCCGCCGCCACGATTTTATCAGAATTGTCCTCTAACCTGACAATGCCGTTAATTGCGACAACTCGGCCTGCGTCATCGAGCACCGGCCCGCCGCTCATGCCGGCTCTCACTAAGTTATTGTATACCAAAGTATAGCCGTTCCAAGGAGTTTGGCGGCCGGTAAGCTGACCTTCCGTGGCGATGAAAATCGGCTGTCTCAGAGAACCGCCGGATATCGGCCAGCCGGCCACATAAGCCTTGTTTCCCTTAGTTGCTGCGGAATTGGCTAATTGAGCCAGGGGGTAGCTTTGAGGGCTGCTGAAAGGTACGATCGCCAAATCCGCACCGGGCATTCGCCGCACGAGGCTATAGTATACAGAGTGAGCTTTGCCGTCAGGAGTTACGACCTCGTAATCGCCGGCTTTATCGACAACGTGCCAGTTTGTGAGAATATAGTATGTGCTGCCTTGTTTCTCTAAAATTACTCCAGAACCGCCTTTTGTCCCCTGGATGCGAACAGTAATTTGTTGGGCAACGGTTTTAACTTTGTCGGCGGTTAATGCGAGGGCGATTTGAGGTGATGTGAGTGGGATGAGGGCGATCGAACTCAGGGCGATCGTAGCACTCAAAATAGCCGGAATTGTTCTGCTGTAATTCATTATTGTGTCAATTTAACATACCCAGATATCAACTGACGCATAAGTTATCCGGTTTGTGGCAGATTGACGGTTGACAACGCCAAAATGCCTGCGCGACGATCAAACTTTCGACATTCGCACAAGCCTCACAATATTTGACACAGCCCTCTGGCTACCAGAAAAATTTAGAATCGGGAACCACAAATAGACTCAACCATAGCAACTGGCTTATCTCTATTTTTTTCTTGGCAAATGATGAATTCAGCCAAACGCTGGTCGGAATATTTCCCATTAGCCATCCAGCCGAGGGGTGCGCCTGCGATCGCGCCAACTGCTAAACCAGTGATCAGGCTCCAAACAAGATGCTTTCGGGCGATCGGCTGTTGTTCCATAAAAATTTATCCTAAACATTTACCCTTACCAGAAATACCACAAATAAAACTTACTTTCTTCCTCCTATTTACTTATTTCCTAAGTAGTAACCCATTATTAAGTATCATGTCCTTCACAGTCCGCTTAACACAATCCCATGCAGCAATAATCAAGTATCCAAACTTAACAAAACCGATGGCAAGAAATACATGGTATTTAGAAACTGGGACAAACAGTTAACTGAGGAAAATCTCCGAGAGCAAATAACTAAAGCCCAGCTAGCATGGAAAAACGCTGAGGCTACAGAACCCCGCGCCGAATCCATGTATTACAATCAGTCTGAAGATTTAATAGTGAGCGAACAAAAAAACGGTGCTATTTTCTGTTTTCCTCCAAGCCTTGCACAAGGCTTAGAAGGCGCTTCACCAGAACAGTTTGCTGATGTTTGGCTACCGCCTTCCGGTAGTAGGGTGCACTGGGAAAGCTTAGATGTTGATTTGGGCATTCCCGAACTGATCGCAGGTATTTTTGGGGCCAAATCTTGGATGGGTGATTAATTTCTTAGTCCCCCTCTACTCGGAGGAGAGTTTGACTCTTAAGCGATTTCAATCGCCGAACGATCTAAAATCCCCGACTTCTTGGAGAAGCCGGGGATTTCTTGTGTAATTCTATGCCAAATCAAACAGCAAAAATTCAGCGTCTGCCGTAGCTTCAATCGCCAATTCAGACTCGCCGCTAACCGCCGCAGCGTCGCCATTTTTCAAAGGCAAACCGTTGACCAAAACCGAGCCGCGAGCAACTTGCACCCAAGCGTGGCGATTCGGCTGCAAAGCATGAGAAACCCGCGAGTGTTTATCCAAAACAGCCGCATACAAATCCACATCTTGATGCACTTTAATAGCACCATCTCTCGCATCTCGTGCCGCCACTAAACGCAGTTTTCCGTGCCTTTCTGCTAGGGCAAACTCCCGCTGCTCGTAACTCGGCTGCAAGCCTTTTGTATCGGGTAACAGCCAGATTTGCAGCAAATGAACCGGGTCTGTTTGCGAGTTATTGAACTCGCTGTGCTGGATACCCGTACCTGCACTCATCCGCTGTACTTCACCGGGTTTAATCACTGCACCGGTACCCAAACTATCCTTGTGTTCTAATGCTCCTTCTAATACATAAGTAATGATTTCCATGTCGCTGTGCCCGTGAGTGCCGAAACCTTTGCCGGGGCTAACGAAATCCTCATTAATTACCCGTAAAGAGCGAAAATTCATATAATTTGGATCGTAATAGCCGGCAAAAGAAAATGTGTGGTAACTGTCCAGCCAACCGTGATTAGCGTGTCCTCTTGCTTCACTTTTTCTGACGGTAATCATTTTCTGAATCCTCAGTGAAATTTATCGGGTGTTTCTTTGATGTTTTTATTTTAAACCGAGTCAAGCTATTATGAATAGTACGCACTTAAAAGTGCGGTACTTACCAAAAAGATACTATGCAAGTCCAAGAAGTAAAAGTCGATCGAGCAAATTGCCCTGTAGAACGCACTCTAGAGGTGATTGGCGGGCGCTGGAAAGTCTTGATTCTGCGGGAGCTATTTCAAGGAGTGAAGCGTTTTAACGAGCTGCAACGAGCTGTCAACGGCATTACTCAGAAGATGCTGACGCAGCAACTGCGGGAAATGGAATCAGACGCGATCGTGCATCGGGAAATTTACCTGCAAGTGCCGCCAAAAGTTGAATATTCGCTAACGCCTTTGGGCGAAAGTCTCAAACCGATTATTAATGCCATGCACGAATGGGGAATTCAGCATATTAGCGAAGATGGAAAATGAGCGGTTTCTAGATGTTTTTTTTCCGTCTTCCGACAGATTTCAAATTTTCAACCTAGTTCAACAATAATAATATGAACAACATAGAGCGTCTCGCCACCCTCAATCGCATCCGCAAACTCAGCCGCCTGATGGATACCGCCATTGGCATCCCCGGCACCAAATTTCGCATCGGCTTAGACCCTATTATCGGTTTAGTTCCGGGTGCTGGGGATATCGTAGATACCGCGTTTTCCGCATACCTAATTTACTTAGCAACTCGATTCAACCTTCCCCAAAAAACTCTAGGGAAAATGATTTACAATATCGGTCTAGAAGCCGTCGTTGGTTCAGTACCTTTAGTCGGAGATATCTTTGATGCTTTTTATAAATCAAACATGAGAAATCTGGCGCTTTTAGAAGAGCACCTCGAAGCAGTTGAACCCGAACTAGCCGCAGTTGCAGAACCTGTTTCTCAATCGATTAAACTCTAGCTGCGTAGCGCCAGCCAGGGCGGGTTAACATAATATTTGCTATCACAAAAATGCTCAATACACCCGCCCTTACCAACCTACAATCTATACAGAATAGCGTTTAACAGCGTCCACCAAAGCAATAACATCCGCTTCCAGAGTATTAAAAGCCGTTACCAGTCTAACAGTACATTCATCCCACCGATAAAACAGAAAACCCTCAGCTAAAACCGATGTAATTACTGATTCGGGAAGTTGAATAAAAATCTCGTTGGCTTCAACCCGATGGCAAAACTTCGCTCCCTCAACCCCCGCCAAACCTTCGGCTAATTTTGCTGCCATATTATTTGCATGAGCCGCATTCTTCAGCCACAAATCATCGGTTATATACGCTTCCAACTGCGCCGACAAAAACCGCATTTTCGAGAAGAGATGCCCGCTGCGCTTGCGGTAAAAAGGGAAAGTCTTTGCTAATTCTGGATTAAAAAAAACCACAGCTTCCGCACCCATCGCACCGTTTTTTGTCGCTCCAAACGATAGAATATCCACACCAGCCCGCCAAGTGACATCCGCCGGAGAACAGCCCAAACTGACAACCGCATTGGCAAAGCGAGCTCCATCCATGTGCAGGTGCAAATTGTGAGCGCGAACTACTTCCGAAATGTGGGAAATTTCTGCTGGATTGTAGACTGTGCCGGCTTCCGTTGCTTGAGTGATGCTGACGGCTGCGGGCTGTACGTGATGGACGACACCAGCACCAGCGCGATCGAGTATTTTTCCTAAAGTCTCTGGCTCTATTTTAGAATGATTTCCTGTTACGGTTACTAACTTTGCACCGCCTGTAAAAAACTCCGGCGCGCCGCATTCATCTAGATTAATATGAGATTCCGCGTGACAGTAAACAGCCCCGTAAGGAGGAGTAACAACCGCAAGGGCTAGCGCATTAGCAGCCGAACCTGTTGCTACAGGAAAAACAGTCACGGATGTCTCGAACAATTCCGAAAATTTAACTTGCAAACGCTGCGTATATTCATCATCTCCGTAAGACATCACAGCACCGCAATTAGCCGCTGCAATCGCAGCCATAATCTCCGGCGAAACCCCGGTTGCATTGTCGCTACAAAAATTCATTAGAATAATTGGTAAATAGAATCTATAATATAACTCAACACTCAACAGTCAACACTCAAGCATTAAACCAAGAGGAAGAATTATGGCAGAATACCGCCAAATAGAATACCGCATCGGCAAAGACGGCAAAATTACCGAAACCGTCCTCAACGCCACCGGTTCTAGTTGCACCGAAACCACCGCCGGAATTGAAAAAGCCCTCGGAAAAGTAGAATCTCAAGACTTGCTGCCAGAATACTACCAAGGCGAAGAAAACTTGACCGTTGAACAAACGCAGACTTTAAAACAAGTTTAGAAAAATTAACAATGTTCTATCTCCTCGGTGCAACAGTTGATGTAACAACAGTGCCTGCCTTCAGCTTCGCGCTAGCTATCGGGGGCATTTTTCTAATTTTAGTCTACGTTTATGCTGCATCTGAGGCGGGAGATGCGATCGAGTTTAAGTACGATACAATTCTGCGGGAACGCATGAATCAGCTAGACATTCTCGATTGGCAAGACTTAGGCGAAAAAGCAGGCTTAAGTCGCTTTGGCGTGCGCTTAGTGCGGCAGGGAGACTTGGGAAAACTCACGCTAGACCAACTGAGACGGCTGGCAACAGTGCTGAATTTGAATTTTCAAGAGTTCGATCGCAATTTGATCGCGCTGCCCATATCGGCTACAATCACAACTAATCCCAGCGAAATAGAAGAATTGAGGCAGCAGTGTTTCCGGCTGCGATCAGAATTGCAGCAGCAAAAAGCTCAACTAACTGCCGATTTTCGCCGCGCTACCTTTGAACAGTTGCAAACTTTGTTAACCAACTATCCCGCCGCCCGCAAAATGGCAGAAGCCAAGCCGGATATGCCCGCCAAAAATCTCTCAGCTTTGTTTACTCCCTTAGAAAATCTCTTGTCAAGTTGGGATTTTGAAATGATTGGTTCAGCCTGGGAACAAACTGCTTACAATCCGCAGTTGCACCAGCCAGATGTTGAGGATATAACCGAAGGAGAATTAGTTTATATTCGGTTTGTCGGCTATCGAGAGGGAGAGCGAATTCTTACTCCTGCTAAAGTTAGTCGCACCCTTCCAGCGGGAATGAAAAATTAAATCTACAATCTAAAATCTAAAATCTAAAATCACCATGACTACACTTGCCAATGAAAAATTAAATCTAAAATCTAAAATCTAAAATCTAAAATCTAAAATCTAAAATCACCATGACTACAGTTGCCATTGACTTCGGCACCAGCAATACGGTTGTCTGCATTCTTAACCCGGATACGAAAACACCAGAAACTTTGAGATTGGGCGATATCTCCCGGATTTTCAAAACTAATAGTTTGAGCGGAGATGTTCGAGAAATCTCTGTAGTGCCGACTTTAGTTTTTGTGAAAAAGGCGGGAGAGTTAGTGTTGGGAGAAAAAGTGCGAGCGCAGCGTTTGGGGCAATCCCAGCCAGACCGCTTTTTCAAAGCTTTTAAACGCAATTTAGCTGCCGACTTTCAGCCGCCGCCCCGCAATATAGACAGCGAAACCTACACACCCGAATCAGTAGCAGAACAGTTTATCACAAGTATTTGGAAACAATTATATTTACAAAATATACAGCCAGAAAAAGTAATTTTTACAGTCCCAGTTGGAGCATTTGAGCGATATCTAGATTGGTTTCGCGACTTAGGAGAAAGTTTGGGAGTTGCGGAAGTTCAGGTAATAGATGAATCCACAGCCGCCGCCCTGGGATATGCAGTAAAACGCCCCGGCTCTCTAGTTTTAGTAGTTGATTTTGGCGGCGGAACTTTAGATTTAAGTTTAGTCCGTACTGCTCTAACCCCCCCCTTACCCCCCCTTACCAAGGGGGGGAGAAATCTCGCTCCCCCCCTTACCAAGGGGGGGATAAATCTCGCTTCCCCCCTTAGCCAGGGGGAGAGAAATCTCGCTTCCTCCCTTAGCCAGGGGGAGAGAAATCTCGCTCCCCCCCTTGACAAGGGGGGGCTGGGGGGGGTACGTGCCGAAGTGTTGGCAAAATCCGATGCTTATGTAGGCGGCGAAGATATTGACATCTGGATTGTCGAAGATTATTTGCGGCAAATTGGTTCGTCGCGGGCAGAAGTCGGCCCAGTTGGCTGGCAAAACTTATTAGAAATAGCGGAAAAATTAAAAATTCAACTTTCTCAAGTTAATGAGGCGAAGGAAAGCTGGTTTGACGATGAAAATTTTATGTCTTACGACTTGCAGCTAAACCGAGACAAGCTTGAGGAAATTCTGGAATCTAGGCAGTTGTTAGAACAGTTGCGGGAAAGTTTAGATGAAGTGCTGAGTATTGCACTGGGAAAAGGTATCGGCAAAGCAGATATCGAACAGGTTTTGCTGGTAGGAGGAACTGCTTTAATTCCGGCTGTATCTAATTTAGTGGTTTCGTATTTTGGGCGGCAAAAAGTCCAAAGAGACAAGCCTTTTGAAGCAGTGGCACACGGTGCTTTAGCCTTGACACAATTGGTAAGTGTTGACGATTATTTGCGCCACAGCTATGCAATTCGCCTCTGGGAACCTTATGCTAAAGCTTATGCTTATTCGCCGATATTTAGCAAGGAAATGAAGTATCCCTGTCAAAGTTCCGAAGAGTTGACGCTGCAAGTGGCAATTGAAGGGCAAAGGGAAATTCGTTTAGATATTGGGGAAGTTGCGGAGGTATCGCAAGCGGAGGTTATTTTTAACGAAAAAGGGCAAATGACGAGCAGTTGGCTCAATAAACAGACAGATTTTCGCTCTTTGGACAGCCACCACCAGCAGGTTTGTGTGGCGCATTTGAACCCGCCTGGGGTATTGGGAATTGACAGGGTTTCGGTGAGTTTTGAGGTGGATGAGAGGCGGGTTTTGTTGGCGACGGTGCGGGATTTGGTGACTGGTAAGGTGTTGGTGGAAAAAGGGGCGATCGCCAAACTGCAATAATGGTAAAATTTTTAGATAACATTCGGATATTGAAATCGGTACTACACAAACTCTCGTCCGGATGGTGCGCGGACGGAAGAATATTTATTTAAATCAAATTTATGCTGCCATGAAAAAGCAACAAAATAAATTCAGCCACTTGACGGCAATCGAAAGAATTTATCTGTCATTTCCGGCAAGATTTTTATTGGATAAAAACTTGCTGCAAGGCAAAGTCTTAGATTTTGGGTGCGGCTTGGGCAGCGATGTTAGATTGTTGCAGCAAAAAGGCTTCGATATTACGGGTTATGACCCTTATTATTTCCCGGGATTCCCCGAAGATAAATTCGACACAATCATTTGCTTTTATGTTTTGAATGTTTTGTTTCCTGAAGAACAAGCTAATGTGCTGATGGAAGTGTCGCACCTGTTGAAACCGGGAGGGAATGCGTATTTTGCGGTGAGAAGGGATATCAAAAAAGAAGGCTTCCGAGAACATTATGTCCACAAAAAACCTACATATCAGTGCATTGTCAAACTTCCCTTTAAGTCCAGTCATTTAGATGAGTATTGCGAAATTTACAAATACGTGCATTACAACCATCAAAGAAATTCAACTAATAACTGCATATTCTGCAATCCGTATAAAAACCTAATTTTGCTAACTGAATCAGCAACAGCTTATGCGATGTTTGACGGTTATCCCGCCAGCAAAGGTCATGTTTTAATCATCCCCAAGCGTCACGTTGCTAATTATTTTGAACTGCCGTTTCGAGAGCAATCGGCTTGCTGGTTTATGGCTAATAAGGTGCAAGAAATGTTAAGTAAAGAGTTTCAGCCAGACGGTTTTAATGTGGGAATCAATATTAATAAACAGGCGGGTCAAAGTCGCACTCACGCGGCTATTCATGTTATCCCCCGTTACAAGGGCGATGCGGCTGGGAACAAAGGCGGAATTAGGTATGTGATTCCCAATAGTGAAAAATAAAAGTTAGCTAATTGTGAAAGGAATTCTTTTTTACCGCCGAGGCGCAGAGAACACAGAGGAATAGAGAAGAGAGGAACTCATAATTTTTGTAAGGATTGTTATCTTTGAGCAAACGGCTAGCAAAATAGAGTTAAAATGTGTTTGCCAAGTCTCAAACTACACATTAGCAGCAATTTGGTGTTCTGTTTATGTCTAAGCGCAAAAAGCAAGAATGGCTCAAAGAAACCCTAGAGCTCAAAGAAGACCACAATTGGAAGTCAAAGCCTGGAACTCGAATTTTTGTAGCAGGAAGAGGTGCAGTCCGCTTTGATGTCCCGGAAGATTGGCATTTTGAACCGGATACTAATTCGTTCCGGTTTACGGATAAAAAGCCGCCGGATGATGATTGTCGTTTGGAGGTTTCGTTTAATTTGCTACCACCTGGTAACTGGGCAGATTTTCCGCTGGTGCCGCTATTACAGAAGGTGGTTGAAGATGATACGCGGAATCCGATCGCTTTTGGGGAAATTATCCAATTGAAGCGGCAAACTGCCCGCGTTGTTTGGACTGAATTTAAGTTTATCGACCCTCCAGAACAGCGGGAAGCTTTTTCGCGAATCTGTATTGGATTGGGTTCTAATGTTCAGTGTTTGATTACTTTTGATTACTGGGTTGACGATGCAGAGCGTTTGACTCCTGTCTGGGATACGGTGATGGATTCGTTAGTTCTGGGTTTGTTTATTAGCGACCCTCGAACGGGGTTCGCACGTCCAGACTAGACCGATTTTCTGGGAAACTTTCAACTACTAATTTTGCTAAGTGTTGGATTGGCAAGCTACCAGTCAGTAAATTTAGAACCTACACTAAACTTTACAACCGCTTTGCCATGTAAATATCTGGCTTGCCAATTCCGTTCGCGTCGGGCATCACTCCCACGATCGCAAAACCCATTTTTTGATAAAATTCGTAGGGATGACCGCGCAAATTTCTAATTTTGGCGACGTGTTCCCAAACGTTAGGATAAAGATTGATGCCTGAAAGAGTGGTTTGATTGTCTTGGTCGTCGGTGCCCACCCACAGCACGATCCCTCCCCGGTTTTTAGCTTCTGCTGCTAAATCAGCTACGAGCGATCGACCAATTCCTTGTCCGCGAAATTCTGTTCTCACTACCAGCGGGTGCAGTTCCCAAACATTACCGTCATACTGTTTAATCCCGCCAATCCATCCCAAAATTTGATTGCTGTCGCCGACAGCAATTCGACTGATGCGATCGGCTCCCAAAGATTCTTGCACTTCTTGCAAAGCAGAATTTATATCGGGCCAAGCATCGGGCCAATGCTCTTTAAAACCTTCAAGTATTAATCTAGCTACCTGTTGAATTTTTGGCTCGTCGCCAGCACGCAAATCGGTAATTTGTACGTTCATGAATTTACATACTAAATTAAGGATTACGGACTAATACGCTCACAAACCGGATTTTATAACCGGGGTAAACGGCAAAAACGAAATATTATTCATAGTCTTCACGCTTATTATGTTCGCAAAGCGAAATTTTTTTATTGAAAACTTGCGATCGCCCGTTAGCCAATCCCTCGAAGAGGATCGCCAATTCCCCGCAAAATACTAACACAAGTGCCGTACAATTATCCCACCATCCGGCATCAACCAACCTGCTAACCTCATGCTTTGCGATTACCTGGTACAAATCCTCACCGCCCGCGTCTACGATGTTGCTCAAGAAACAGCCCTAGAAGTAGCCCCGAATCTATCAGCACGGCTCAACAATAAACTTTTGCTGAAGCGAGAGGATATGCAGTCGGTGTTTTCCTTCAAACTGCGGGGTGCTTACAACAAAATGGCGCAACTGTCGCCGGATTTGCTAGCACAAGGTGTCATTGCAGCTTCCGCCGGCAACCACGCCCAAGGAGTCGCCCTCGCCGCCCGCCACCTGGGAACTCGCGCGATCATAGTCATGCCCGTAACGACGCCGCAGGTAAAGGTAAATGCGGTCATATCCCGGGGTGGAGAGGTCGTTTTGCATGGGGATGCTTACGATGATGCCTACGCCTTTGCGCGCCAATTAGAGGCCGAAAAAGGTATGACTTTTATTCACCCTTTTGATGACCCCTACGTGATTGCTGGACAGGGTACGATCGGCATGGAAATTCTGCGGCAACATCAAAAACCAATTCACGCGATTTTTGTGGCAATTGGTGGCGGTGGATTGATTTCGGGAATTGGGGCCTATGTCAAGCGGTTGCGGCCGGAAATTAAGATTATCGGCGTCGAACCGGTGGATTCCGATGCAATGAATCAATCGCTGAAAGCGGGTAAACGGGTGCGTTTGTCGCAGGTGGGTTTATTTGCTGACGGCGTTGCTGTGCGGGAAGTGGGGGAGGAAACTTTTCGGTTGTGTCAGGAGTATGTGGATGAGATTATTTTGGTGGATACGGATGATGTTTGCGCGGCGATTAAGGATGTTTTTGAAGATACGCGATCGATCTTAGAACCTGCCGGCGCTTTGGCGATCGCAGGTGCGAAAGCTTACGCCGAACGGGAACAAATCGCAGGAGAAACATTAATTGCTGTTGCGTGCGGCGCGAACATGAATTTCGATCGGCTGCGTTTTGTAGCAGAAAGAGCCGAGTTTGGCGAACGCCGCGAAGCCATTTTTGCAGTCACAATTCCCGAACAACCGGGAAGTCTCCGCAGGTTTTGCGAATGTCTGGGCAAACGCAATTTAACTGAATTTAGCTATCGCATTGCGGATGAAAAAGAGGCACATATTTTTATCGGTGTACAAATTCAAAACCGTGCCGATGCGGTGAAGATAGCCGCAAGTTTTGAAGATTGTGGCTTCAACACTTTGGATTTAACTGATGATGAATTAACGAAATTGCACGTGCGGCATATGGTGGGCGGGCGTTCGATGCTGGCACATCACGAATTGTTTTATCGCTTTGAATTTCCCGAACGTCCGGGTGCGTTGATGAAGTTTGTGAGTTCGATGAGTCCTAACTGGAATATCAGCGTTTTTCACTATCGAAATAACGGCGCCGATTACGGGCGAATTGTGGTGGGAATTCAAGTACCGCCCGATGAGATGCAGGAATGGCAGGCTTTTTTGGATACGCTGGGCTATCAGTATGGGGATGAGAGTCAAAATCCGGCGTATAAGTTGTTTTTGAGGTAGGGTTTTTGGGGAAAGTTACCCTCTTTATGAAGTTGAAACCGGGGCAACCAGGGGCAGGGCTGTTTCATTCTCACGAAAATCGCGATTTTGACTCTTGTAGTGCCAAGAATGCCTACCCCCCACAGACGATTTCACAGGCCTTTGGGACATGGGGGCAGCCACGGGGGGCAGCCCCTACAAGAGAATGAAACTGCCCTGCAACCAGGGGGGGATTGCCCCTACAAAAACGAATTACTCGCAACGCGAGACTAAGAAATCAGCCGGATAATGAAGCTGTTAAGTATAATTAAGGAAAGAACACTAAATTTTGATATTTTTATGCAAACACCACAAGCCGGACAAATACCGGAAAACTTAATACAAAGTCTTTATGAAACTGATTTTTATGCTTGGACTCAGGAACAAGCCAAACTCCTCAAACATCGAGAATGGAGTCAACTTGACCTACCTAATTTAATCGAGGAGATTGAGTCATTGGGAAAACAAGAACGCGCCGAATTAAGAAATCGCTTGAGTATTTTGATTGGACATTTGCTTAAATGGGAATATCAAGTCTCGAAACGAAGTCGCAGTTGGGTGAATACAATTTGCATCCAGCGTATCGATATATTAGAGTTACTAAAAGAGAATCCAAGTCTCAAACCTTACCTACAAGAAGCTCTCCAGACAGCTTACCTCAAAGGAATGGCATTAGCTTCTGGAGAAACAAATCTGCCGCGAAAAACTTTTCCAGAGAATTGTCAGTATACGTTAGAAGAAATTTTTAGCGATGCTTTTTATCCTGGCGAACCTGCAACAGATGATGTGATGGAATGAAAGCGATATTAGTTTTTGAATTAGGGCGATCGCGCTTTGGTTTTTTGGTTAGGGCGATCAATCTTAAGCCTAATACTTAGAACTTAAAGTCTTATATGTGTAATTGGATAATTATAATTGGAATCGCATCATACTTAGTTCGCATTTTGGTAGCGATTGAGCTTTGGTTTTTTGGTTAGGGCGAGCTTTGAGAATTATTCACATATTCTACAGCTTGAAGCACGTGTAACTACACCATCAATGTCTAGCAACCGCCAAGGCAGACGTAAACTGGAAGCGCTCCCGAATCATGCGATCACCAAATCCTACCTTTTGGCACGTTCCATGTTGGCATATTCCAGGTTGACATCTTTCAGATTAGCACCACGCAGGTCGGCACCACCCAGGTCGGTACCTTGCAGGTTAGCACCACGCAGGTCGGCACCACGCAGGTCGGTACAACGCAGGTTGGTATTATACAGGTTGGCACCACATAGGTTGGCACCACTCAGGTTGGCATCAATCAGATCGGCAATATGCAGCAAGGCACCACTTAGGTTGGCACCACTCAGGTTAGCATCTTCCATACTGACAAGCATCAGGTTGGCATTTTCCAGGTTGGCATTTTTTAGGTTGGCATTTTCGAGCTTGGCATTTTCGAGCTTGGCACGATACAGGTTGGCATATGTCAGGTTGGCCTTTTCCAGGTTGGCCTTTTCCAGGTTGGCACTTGTCAGGTTGGCACCACTCAGGTTGGCTTTTTCCAGGTTGGCTTCTTCCAGGTCGGCATTTTCCAGGTTGGCACCACTCAGGTTGGCACCACTCAGGTTGGCTTTTTCCAGGTGAGCACTACTCAGGTCAGCACCACTCAGGTTGGCACCACTCAGGTTGGCATCACTCAGGATGGCTATAGTCAGGTCAGCACCACGCAGGTCGGCATTAGGTCCGATTTTCGCTAAGGCAAGTGGATCAGCCATGAGGTTCCAGTAATTAATATTTATTGCTAATGCTGTTAAGTAAAACTCAGATGTAAACAACTACACGGCCTGCTATGTTCCCTTTGTAGACATCTGAATAAATGCCTGCCACCGTTCTGAAAAAGTCAACGCCTAAACGAACCACTTGTCAGAGGTTTTACCCCCATATACTATATCTAAACAGTATATATCTTCTGCCATCTATTTCATCAAGATATCAGGCAGTTTTTGCCCTATATCCTCAATCACATAATCAGAAAAACTCGAAGCAAAATGCCTACCTCCACTCTTCATTTGGTAGCCAGATTGCCGTGATTGGTTATTATACCAATAATGAACATGGTTGCCATCTGGATCAGACTCACTGGCAGGTGCTACAAGGAAGCCTATTACAAGACCTGATGATGTATCAACGTTAAACTTAACTTGATACCCAGGCAATTCAGAGTAAGTATTCCAAGTTCTTGGCCAAACTCGATCTCTTCCCATAAATCACCTCCTAATTTTTTTTCCATCCTAGACCGATCGCACAAAAAATGTAAAGGGGAAAAAGTTGGAAAAAGTGGGAACTTCCTAAAATTCGGATGCGAGGCCCAAAAAGTTGGAAAAAGTGGGAAAAAGTTTGGTATAGTAAGCATACCTATGTCACCATCCCACCTATGGATAGTCCTCAGATATTGCAATTTGTCGATGAAGCTGTCTATACCAACACAGGTAAACGTCTAAATAACTTGCAGCGGAGGATTATCGCAGGAATACTGAATCGTCAAAGATATGCTGACGTTGGAGAAACTTATGGTTATAGTTCCCAGCACGTTAAAAAGGCTAGTCACGAGCTTTTACAAATGTTATCTGAAGTCTTTGGGGAACAAGTTAAAAAAAGTAATCTTGAATCCGTGCTAGAACGGCATATAAATCAGACTATAACAACTTTGGGTAATAATAATACTTTTAAAGATAGTAACAAAATTAGCTACATTAACAATTGTCCTAATCCTTCGACTCCTACCCCCGATATAAGTCAGCCGGAAATTCCCGACTTGCAGGAGGAAAGCAATAATCAAACTAAGATTGAAACAATAGATAAATTACGGCAGTTTGGCTTGAGCGACGAGCAAATTGCAGAAGCGCTAAATATACCTTTAGAGCAGGTTAAACAGGTGGACTTCGAGGAGTAAATCTGTGCTATCTCCGAATTTTACTGGCTCGGGCGATTCCCTACGGGATAGCTTCGCTTCACGCTCTTAGTTGTTTTGTTATAATCATCGAAGGTTGCCTTGTGGAAGTAAAAAAAATATCCCCAGATTTTTTCAGCTATGAACACAAAACTCATTGAATCCTTAGTACAAATCATCCAGACACTCTCAGAAGACGAGCAATTGCTAATAAAAGCAAAACTATTTAATAACATCCCCTATCCTTCTACTGTGGAAATAACCCAGTTAGCCCAAAGCGGAGGAGCATTTCAATTCCTGGAGGACGAACCTGATATTTACACCCTTGAAGATGGAGAGCCAATTTAGTGAAGCTAAAAAAAGGAGATATTGTTTTAGCTGAATTTCCCTTTACAGATTTGAGTCAGAAAAAGTTACGTCCGGCTTTAGTGCTGTGGGCAAGTTCAACCATAGATGAAATTACGATCTGCTTCATTTCTTCGCAAAATGTCACTAGCCTAAGTTTAGATGAATTTGCTTGAAATGCTTCAGATGCCGAATTTCCCAGCACTGGATTAAAAGTATCTTCTAAAGTTAGAGTGACTCGGATTGTCAGTCTTGAACAGAGATTAATCCTGAGACGATTGGGCGAGTTAGGAAGTCAGCAAATGCAGGAATTGAATGCAACTATCATACAAGCATTTCAATTAGTATAGCCTTGTTTACTCTCGCGTACTTGGCGGAAACGATCGCCAATCCCTGCAGTAAAAGTTTCGCCATCAATCGGTGGAGTATGTTCGGACATGGCAACAGCAGCATCTATCTTAACTCGTACACCATCGCTCCACTGGCGATCGGCGCGATCGTACTCATCTAACAATCGCAAAGCAACTTCCAGCACTTCTTCGGCAGAACCATATTTACCAGTTTGCAGTTTAGTTTGGATGAATATCTCTTGGGTTTTTGTCAGAGTAATGCTCATAGTATTGATTTACTCGTTTGCTTTAATTGTATCGCATCAGTCCTCGAAACCAGTGGCAAAATCTGGATTTCGCGCTCGATACCAATGATAAGCTCGATCGCTCTGAGATTGGGCGATCGCATCCTCATCTTTCGACTTATCCTACAACTAGCAATTCATTAAACTTATTTTTCCTATCCGACGATATCGTCAGCGGCTTGTAAACCTCACCTTCATAGAATTTCCAGACATATCCCAAACTGAACGATCGAAAAGCTGGAGGCGAACCAATCGCCTGCCAAATATTATCAGATTTTTCCCATGAAATACCTCGGAAAATCTCAGGATTCGGGGCACCCTACAACACAAACTAGAATCATCGCGCCAACTCATAGGCAATATTCGTGATGCGGCCGCGCCAGTAGGGCAATAGCGAGCCATCAGACAGTTGCCACGCCACCTCACCCGAGAGCGGAATCCGCATACCGTCTCGCAATTCGTAGTCCCAGAAACGGCCTTGCCAGGGCGCAAACACCAGCCCCCCGTTAACTGTACGGGCGCGGGCCTCGGCGCGGATACTGGCGATTAGCCCTGCTTCATCAAAGCGGAAATCCAGGGAAACAGCCGTGTCGCCATCCTGTAGCGTTGCTCTGGCCGAAGAATTGTCGATCGCCTCCCAGCGAACACCCTGACTCGGCAGCAGTCTCGTCGGATACCAAGCCGCCTCCGCGAAAAAGCGCATCAGTTCCCCTTGTGCAGCTTCTGGAGTGCCGCGGATATCCGCCAGAGTCACCAGGCCAAGCAGCGCTGCATGGAGGATGCCTTCGCCAGAAATGTAGGCATCATGAACAAACGCATTGATACCGGGCATCATGGCAATTCGCCCGTCCCAATCAAAGCCAGGGCGCTGAGTAATTACCAGTTGAGTTGAGGTGAAGGCGCTCCATTTTTCTGCCGTTTCGCTCATGTTAAACGTGCCTTCGTGGGAAACCCGCGCTGCTACAATTAGCGGTTGTCCATCCTTGATCACCGCGCGAAAGTAGCGCTGCACTGGCTGGGGTAAATCGGCAATTTCCCGCGCATCAAATGTGAGAGGTTTAATCGGCAAGCGTGCAGCTTCCAGATTGGCTCGCAGTTCCTTGGTACCCAGATGCCAGCGGTATGCTCCAAGGGCGATCGCGCCAACAATGCCAACTACAAGGGCAAGGATGATTAGTACGATCGCCGATCGCCACATGGTGATTCCTCTTGATAGGTAAAAACGAGTTAATCAAGCGCGAGTCCTAAACCCATCGACCCACTACAACTCTCAGCGTTCCATCTGCCAAAGTTTCCTCTTCTTCAACATGAAAACCCTCTGACTGCACCGCCGCCATCAAACTTTTGCGCGCGTATTTTTGACTAATTGAATTGATAAATTCCTGTTGATTAATTCGAGCGCCCCAAAAATCCGCCACCAATTCGTAATCCTCTCCGCTGCGGCGAAAACCCAAATCGTAACCATTGGATTGCCGAATCACGTACTCGGCATTAGTTTTGTCACCCCGATAACCCCGTACCTGCACATTGGACTCTACTTGATAACCCAGCTCTTCCAACACTTGATGCAGCAGTTCGCCGTTCTTGATCTGAACCTTGATAGTTGTGAAGTGTGACATATCACTTTCGGATTTTTGTGTAAAACGCTGATTTGATTATAATACTATAAACAGCAACAGTCAACAAGTTAGAATTTGCGATCTTAAACCTGGTTTGAACGTCAGCGAAAGCAGCCCGGTTACAAGCCCCCGGATTCATATGTTCAGAAAATCACAACAGAGTATCCGATAACAATTGCCCCGATTTATCCGTGCGTGAGTTCGAGTTTTTTACTCATCCAATTCTTCAATCTAAAATCCCAAATCTAAAATCCCAAATCTAAAATCTAAAATGATATGATGGCCGACAATCCTAACCAACCTAGAGAATATGATGCCGTCCTCGGCGGCAAAAGTCAAATCCCGATCGCCGGCGCTGTTTTAGGAGGCATTGCCGGAGTCAAGCAGCGCTTCAACAGCCCTAGTATCGAGTCGCGAATTGCCGCTGTTAAAGATGCTCCTAAATACGGAGGCGCTGGTTTAAATTTAGCAATTGAGGCGCTGCTTGACCCCGCAGCAGAAGTGCAGCGAGTTGCTTATTTAATTTTGCGACCGAGGACAGAACCTCTAGTGCGCCAAGCTTTAAAAGACTTCGTGCCTTACAAGCTTTTTGACTGCATCCGCACGGTCAAAACAGGGACAAATGTTGCGATTAGTCCCGGAGGATATAACACGGCGAGTTTGCACGGGAAAATAATTAGAATTTGCGATGTAGAGACAGGAGAAATACTCTATACTGTTGACAAGTATGCCCGCGCTCAAGAAACTTTTGTGCTTTGCCAAGAAAGCGAAGTTTTTGTGAGGAGCAGAAATACTCCAAAACACCGCGCGATCGAAATTTGGCAGGAAGGAGAATTGCGGCATACTTCCCTCGGACATGAAGCGGAAATTAGCGCAATTGTCATCAGTCCCGACAGTCAAGTTATCGCCAGCGGTTCGGCAGATACTACTATCAAAATTTGGAATTTAGAGACGGGAAAGTTAATCTGTACTTTTGGCAGTCTTTTAACTTGGGGAGCTCATAAAGCAGGAATTGTTAGTCTTGCTTTTAGCCCGATCGCACAAACTCTCGCTAGCAGCAGTTCTGACGGTACAATTAAACTGTGGAACCTCCGCAGCAGAGAGTGCTCCCAAACAATTAAGGGTTATGCGAATTGTCTGGCTTTCAGTCCAGACGGGCAGACTTTGGCTACTGGCGGCTGGGACAGAAATATTCAACTGCGGCAGCTATCGAATCCAGATAGTTCAATCACTTTGGCAGGGCATTTTAACTCGATAAATGCGATCCTCTTTAGTCCTGACGGAGGCACTGTTGTCAGTGCTAGTGCGGATGGTAATATCAAATTTTGGAATGCCAGTACCGGCGAAAATATTCACACTCTCAGCGGACATCAAAACTCTGTTACTTGTCTTACTTTTAGCAGCGATGGTGAAACTATTATCAGCGGCAGTATAGACAAAACTGTCAAAATTTGGGGAGTTAATTGAAGGAAGTTCGGCAACCAGCACTGTACAAGATGTAGCGGATGGAAGAAATAGGGAATAGGGAATAGGGCAGAAGGCAGAAGGCAGAAAGAAGAGGGCATCGACCTCATGATTTTCACAAATTAAGTACCTCCTAACCATTCAGGCGCTGGCTGTATTTACAAATTCCAGATTCCCGATGCCTCGGTGCGTGAATCTACGCAAACAAATATAATAAATTTACAATCCCAGTTCTTGTGCAAGCCGAGGATTGCGGAACTTGTTTTTGCACTAATACAAATACTTACCGTAAAAATACCGACTGGGAGGCATTATTCAGCTTACTATAAATTTGTAAACTGTCGCCCAAAGGCCTGAGCGAGCCGCAATTTGTGAATCCTTTAAAGTACCTTTAATATTATCGCATCTTGGTCGGATGAGTATTCCTGCTAATTGTAATATTTCACTTAAAAAGTTTATGCTTAAAAGATAGGCTGGGGTTAAATATACAGTGCGCCCTAGAGTAACCATGTCACACTGCAACCAATCCATCTGTCGTTCCCGCCATTTCGCAGAAATGTGCGATACTGCTGCCAGTTGGCAGCAAAAAGCCGATCGACTAACGGTAGAATTAAACACCACCCAGGATCTGCTTCACGCAGAAATCGATCGGCTCAAACAAGCCAACGAAACCCTTCACGCCGCTGTCAGTTGTGCCCCAATTTTCCTGTGGGCAACCGACAGAGAAGGCAAGTTAACCCTTGCAGCAGGGAAAGGATTAGAAAATTTGGGACTCAAACCAGGTGCAACTGTCGGGCTATCGATTTTTGAAGTTTACAGCAGCCAGCCAGATATCTTAGAAAATATTGCCGAGGTATTAGCAGGAAACGATCGTACTTGGAACGTCCGAGAGAGGCATTTTATTCACGAAATTCGATCGGCAGCGCTGCGAGATGGAAACGGCGAAGTGGTTGGGGCAGTGGGTGTTTCTACAGAAATTACCGAGCGCGAGCAGTCGATCGCAACTCTGGAAACGGCAAATCAAGAATTAGAAGACAGACTTCAGCAGCAGACGGCAGTCTTCAATGCAGCACTTGCCGAAAGCGAAAAAAAGTACCGCAACCTCCTCGAAACTTCCGAAGAATTGATTTGGTCGATCGATATTGAAGGTTTCTTGACTTTTGTCAATTCCGCCGCCAAACGCATCTACGGTTACGAACCGCCAGAAATGATCGGACGCAGCTTCACCGATTTTTTAGTTCCCGAGCAAAAAACTAGACCAATAGAAATATGTGCACAACTTTTAGCGAGAACTAAAATTCAGTCACAAATCGCTAATTCTCCTTACGAAACAGTACACATTCGCAAAGACGGTACTCCCGTCTACCTGCGCGTCAACAGCATCGTCAACCAAGCGGAAAACGGCGCTATTTTAGGCTTGTGCGGAACGGCGACAGATATTAGCGATCGCAAGCGATCGGAAGAAGCACTCAAAGAAGCTACAGACCAACTTCGGGCCGTGTTGGATGCCGTGCCCGGACTGATTTCTTGGATCAGTTCAGATTTGCGGTATATTGGAGTCAACCAGCACTTAGCAACCTCGTTCAACCTGTCTCCTGAAACCTTTGTAGGTCAAGAAATCAACTTTCTCGACAAAGGCTCGACTTTTGGAGAACTGATCCGAAACTTTTTTAACAGTTCATCTCAGCAAATCTGGCAAGAAATAGAAATAGAAATTAACGGTTCCGTCCGCAACTATTTGATAGTAGCTCAGAAATATAATCAGGGAAATGCAGCAGTTTCAGTAGGGATAGACATTACCGACCGCAAACGCGCCGAAGCTCAAAAAACCCAATTAATCGCTTCTTTGCAAGAGTCGGAACGCAAATTTCGCAGCCTTTACGAAGCCACCAGCGACGCAGTAATGCTACTGGAAGAAGACGAAGTTTTTGACTGCAACCACGCCACCCTAACCCTATTTGCGTGCAGTAATAAAGAACAGTTTTACGGTAAAAAATTAAGCCAATTTTCGCCGCAATTTCAGCCGAGTGGACAAGACTCATCCAGTCTAGTAGCACAGAGAATATCGACAGCAATGAAAACAGGTAGCTGTCGCTTTGACTGGTTACACCAACGGTTAGACGGTTCAGAATTTCCCGCTGAGGTGCTGTTAAATGCAATGGAAATTAACGGGAAAAAAGTAATTCAAGCAGTAGTGCGGGACATTACAGATCGCAAGCGCGACGAGGATGGCATCAAAGCATCCCTTGCAGAAAAAGAAGTTCTACTCAAAGAAATTCACCACCGCGTCAAAAACAACCTCCAAGTTATTTCCAGTTTGCTCAAACTTCAGTCCCGCTACATCCAAGACAGCCGCGTTAGCGAAATGTTAAAAGAAAGCCAAAACCGAGTCAGCTCAATGGCTCTGGTTCACGAACAATTGTATCAATCCAAAGACTTGTCAAAAATTGACTTTGCTGAATATATCCAAAATCTCGCCCACAATTTATTCCAAGCTTATGAAATTCATGCAGAATGCGTTAATTTAGAAACAAATATTATGCCGTGTTTTCTCAATATTGATACGGCAGTTCCTTGCGGATTAATTATTAATGAACTTGTGACAAATGCCCTTAAATATGCTTTTAAAGGACAAATAAAAGGTAAAATAAACATAGATTTTTCTTTAAATAAAAACCTATTTTGCGTCCTAAGCGTGAGCGACAGCGGAATTGGTTTTCCTCAAGACTTAGATTATCGAAAAGCCCGAACTTTGGGTTTGCGACTGGTCGGGTCTTTAGTCAAGCAGATCCGGGGCAAAATAGAGCTCTTAGACACTGCTGGCACGAATTTTAAAATAACCTTTCCCCAACCCAAATACACTCATAGGAGAGAATTTAGTGTCCCAGAAAAAAATTTTGATAGTTGAAGACGAGAGCATCGTTGCGGAAGACATTTCCGACAGTTTAATCTCTCTAGGATATAGAATAACTGGTATGGTCTATTCGGGAGAAGAAGCGATTGAATCGGCAGCCAAATTCCGACCCGATTTAGTTTTGATGGATGTTAACTTGCAAGGAGAAATAGACGGTATTACCGCAGCCGAAGAAATTCGTTCGCGATTTCAAATTCCAGTAGTTTATCTGACAGCTTATGCCGATGAAAATACTTTGCGACGAGTCAATAGTACAAAACCCTTCGGCTATATTGTCAAGCCATTTGAAGAAAAAAACTTGCACACAACTATTCAACTCGCCCTCTACCGACATCAGTATGACAGCTTGACCAATCTGCCGAATCGTTCATTGTTGCGAGAAAAGTTAAGCCGAATATTAGATGGTCAAAAAGAATTGTCAGGAGTCGTTCCGCTTGTCACGCTTAGCTTAGATAAAATCAACCGCATTAACAGTACCTTGGGACACGATATCGGCGACTCTGTGCTTTGTACCATCGCCCAGCGGCTAAGTAACTGCATGGAAAACATTGATATTGTTGCTCGCTTGGAAGCTGCCGAATTTGCGCTGATTTTCAAACCTGTTGAAGAAAAACAGGATGTGGCTAACATTGCTCAAAACATTTTAGATATTGTATCCCAAGGCATGATTGTCAAAGATTGCGAAGTCTATGTCACTGCTAGTATGGGTATCTGCTTGTATCCAGGGGACGGCATCGACGGAGATGAAATGCTGAAAAATGCTTATATAGCAATGTATCAATCTCAGCTAGAAGGCGGTAACACTTATCATTTTTACAGTGCAAAAAATGCCAGTTATTTCATCAATACACTTCTTCAAGAAACTTCCCTGCGCCATGCTTTAAAAAGTTCAGAATTTGAAGTATACTATCAGCCGCAAATAGAAATTAAAACAGGTAAAATGATTGGTGCTGAAGCTTTGGTGCGCTGGAATCATCCAGAACGGGGGCGAGTTTCCCCGGGGGAATTTATTCCAATGGCTGAAGAAATGGGCTTGATTGCACCGTTGGGCGAATGGGTATTAGAGACTGCTTGCAGGCAAGCTCAAACATGGCAAAGAGCAGGTTTGCCGCCCCTGCGAGTGGCAGTTAACGTGTCAGCCCGTCAATTCGAGCGCCAAAATTTCACGGAAAGAGTCAGGGAGATATTAACAGAAACTGGTCTCGATCCCAAGTATTTGGAATTAGAACTGACGGAAAGTCTGGTTTTGCAAGACGAAATTGCAGCAGCTAAAGCTTTTACGGTGTGGAGGGATCTGGGGATTAGGATAGCAATTGATGATTTTGGGACGGGATATTCTTCTTTGAGTTATCCAAAACGCTTTCCATTTGATGCGATAAAAATTGACAAGAGTTTTATTCGGGATATTGCAGACGATCGCCAAAATGCAGCGATTACAGTAGCTATTATTCAAATGGCACACTGCATGAACATGAGGGTGGTTGCTGAGGGGGTAGAAAATGAGCAGGAACTAGATTTTTTGTGCGATCGCGAGTGCGACGAAATTCAAGGTTATTTTTTCAGCCAGCCTTTGCCAAGGGCTGAGTTTGAAGCGCTGCTGAAAAGCGATAAGTGCTGGGAGTTATGCTGCAGGAAGAAGGAAGCAGCAACTTTAAACTCAGGTTTCAGCAAACAAGAAACTCCTAATCGTCTTGGCAGTTGCTATAAAATAGGATAATGGGTAATGGGTAATGGGTAATTTTCCCTAATTACTGATGACTAATGATTAATTCAAAAGATCCGCTCGCCCAACCAACCGTCCCAGCCACAGCCCGAAACCCGAAGTAGCCACCAACAGGATAAACGTATAAAGCCCGCTGCCGTTGTTGCTCAACCTTTCGGCAGCTACCATCCGCGCCACAACTCCAGCAATAATGCCGATCGCAGCCCAAGCCCCATAAACAGTCTTAGACCCGGCGATAGCGAAAGCTTGGACGATCGCCCCCGAACCAGCCCCAGCCCACGCCCCAGCCCACGCCCCAATCCCCAGCCCGATCGCACCTCCGAGCCCGACGGGGCCGTCAGAATTCCCACCTACTTCCGCCGCCAGCCCGCACGTCAAGCCGACAATCGCCCAACACACGGCCGCCGCCAACACCTTAACCCAATTCCCAGAATCGGTTCCCGCCATCAATCCCACCACTGTCACCACTCCCCCTACACCCAAAACAGCAGCCACAGCCCGCGACTCCGCCTCGGAACTGGCGATCGCCCCCAAACCAGCCCCAACGGCGCCCCAAGCAGCCCCTGTTTCCATGCCTCCCGCCTGAAAACCGGCGATCGACCCCCCCACCGCCCCACCTAAAACTAACGCTGCCAGCCACACTCTAGGCGTTGCCGAACCCTCCGCCAGCAAAATCGCGGCCCACAGCCAATCGGCACCACAAATTAAAGCCCACATCCACAGCGGGGCGGCTGATCTCGTCAAAATCCAACCGGTCAAAGCGTAACTCGCCACGGCGATTGCCAGCGGCCACCAAGGGAAGCTTGAATAGTGTTGAGATGGCCGCACTTCCCTCGGCGCGCTTCGCGGTTTTGAGTATTGAGTTGAAAATTCTTTTTTCCTTTTCGAGGTAAGCTTTCGATAGTGTTGAGATGGCCGTGCTTCCCTCGCAACGCTTCGCCCTGGTTGCTTTCTGCCCCGCCACGCTTGACGGCTGTGAGTGGTAAATCGTTTCTTGCTTGAAGAGTTCTTTTGAGTTTGAAATTTTTTGGAGGCGGTTTTTGGGCGGGTTTGACTGCGCTGGGAACCAGGCCTAGCCACTGATTTTCGAGAAGGCCTTCTCAGCGGCTTTTCCGGCGCAGGCGGCGGTGGCTGCGGAAACTGTTTTTCGATCGACCCCGATGATTCAGGCTGACTCAGAAACAACACCAACTGCTGGTAAGCTTCATTAATTTCTGTTAATCTTTGGTGAGCTTTTTGTTGCAGGCGGTCATTGTTGGCAAACCGATCGGGATGCCACACAAACGCTAAATCCCTGTAAGCGCGCTTAATTTCTTCTAAGGAAGCTCCAGGCTCAATTTCGAGGATTTCGTAGCATCGATTAATGTCAGCCATAGGCTTCGATCTGCAGGTGTTTGTAAATTCGCGTGAAGCGAAGCTATCCGGTAGGGAATCCCACTTAACATCTTCTACTATTCTCAGCCAAGCTGCACAGTAAGCCGAGACCCCCTCAACTGTCAACCGTTCTCAAGTCTCTCGGCCATCCTTCCGGTCGATCAATGCCGACTGACAACTGAGTACAATGAGAAAATCCTTTCGTGCGATCGGTAACTGTGTCTGTGTCGGCAAATCAAGCTCCCATCTTCATCTTAGTTGACGGTCACTCCCTGGCCTTTCGCTCCTACTTCGCCTTTGCCAAAAGTCGAGATGGGGGTTTGCGAACTACGACGGGCATTCCCACCAGCGTCTGTTTTGGCTTTCTCAAGTCGCTACTGGAAGTAATGGCGGCCCACGACCCCCAGTACATGGCGATCGCCTTTGACCTCGCCACACCCACATTTCGCCACGAAGCAGACGACACCTACAAAGCGGGTCGAGCAGAAACACCGGAAGATTTTAAGCCGGATCTCAAAAACCTGCAAGAATTGCTCACCTATTTGAATTTACCTGCAATAACTGCTCCGGGCTACGAGGCGGACGATGTTTTGGGAACTTTGGCAAACAAAGCCAGCGCGGCCGGTTATCAGGTCAAAATCCTCACGGGCGATCGAGATTTGTTTCAATTAGTAGAAACCGAAAAACAAATCAGCGTATTGTATTTGAGTACCGATGAGCTCAGGCGATCGGGCAAAGGTAAATCCCAAGAATACGGCCCGGAAGAAGTCAAAGCCAAACTCGGTATTTTGCCCCAACAAGTAATAGATTACAAAGCTTTGTGCGGCGACAAATCCGACAACATCCCCGGAGTCAAGGGCATCGGCGACAAAACCGCCCTGCAATTGCTGGAAGCTTACAATTCCCTCGACGGCATTTATGCAGCCATCGACGAAATTAAAGGAGCAACTAAGAAAAAGCTAGAAGAAGGCAAAGAAGCTGCTTATCATTCTCAACGCATGGCGACAATTGTCCAAGACGTGCCCTTAGAAATCAACTTAGAAGATTGCCAGCTTATAGGTTTTGACGAATCAGCCTTGATTCCCATGCTGGAAAAATTGGAATTTAAAACCTTTTTAAGCAAAGTTAAACAAATTCAAAAGCGGTTCGGCGGTGTAGAAGAACCATTGGCAAAGGGCGGGCAAGATGCCCACCCCACAATCAATTCAATGGAGAGTGGAACAGGCATCTTGCCTGTTGCTTTGGGCGGGCAAGATACCCACCCCACAATCAATTCAATGGAGAGTGGAACAGGCATCTTGCCTGTTGCTTTGGGCGGGCAAGATGCCCACCCCACAATAGATAAGTCACCTCCAACTTCTGAAAGTTCAGAAGACGACGACTTGTCGTTTTTTAGTCCTGCAGAAACCCTAGCCGCCCAGCAAGCAAACAAATTACCCATTAAACCCAGAATTATTCAAACAACCGAACAGTTAAACGAATTAGTCCAACTGCTGCAAACCTTCACAGACAAAGCCTCACCCGTGGCGTGGGATACCGAAACCACCGCCATCGAACCGCGAGACGCCGAATTAGTCGGAATTGGCTGCTGTTGGGGAACAGGCGAAGAGGATGTTGCTTACATTCCCACGGGACATAAAACGGGCAAAAACTTGGATAAAGCCACAGTTTTAAATGCTTTGCGTCCGATTTTGGAAAGCGAGAATTATCCGAAAGCGCTGCAAAATGCTAAGTTCGATCGATCGATCCTGCGCTGTCAGGGAATCAAACTAGCCGGAGTCGTCTTCGACACCATGCTAGCCAGTTACGTACTCAATCCCGAAACCAGCCACAGCCTCAGCGAATTGTCAAGGCACTACTTAAAAATTGTTGGCAAAACTTACAATGAATTAGTGCCGAAAAACAAAACAATTGCTGACATTAGCATTCGAGAAGTAGCCGACTACTGCGGCATGGATGTTCACACCACATTTCAGTTAGTAGGTAAACTTAGAGGAGAATTGGATGAAGCCGATAAAGATAACTTTGCCGATAAGTCTTTGCACAAGTTGCTGCTGGAAGTAGAACAGCCCCTAGAACCAGTTTTAGCAGAAATGGAATTCTGCGGAATTCGCATTGATTCAGCTTACCTGCAAGAACTATCGCAACAGCTAGAAAAGAGCTTAAAAGAAATAGAAGAAAAGACTTATCAAGCAGCGGGGAGAAAGTTTAATTTAGGTTCCCCGAAACAACTCAGCGAAATCTTGTTAGAAAAAATCCCGGATGAGTTTCAGAAAAAGTCTCGCAAAACTAAGACTGGATACTCTACAGACGCCGCTGTATTGGATAAATTGCAAGGAGACCACCCGATTGTAGACGATTTATTAGAACACCGAACATTATCCAAGTTGAAATCAACTTATGTCGATGCTTTGCCGCAGTTAGTGCGTGCGGAGACCGGGCGAGTGCATACAGATTTCAACCAAACTGCAACTGGTACGGGAAGGCTTTCTTCTTCCAATCCAAATTTACAAAATATTCCCATCCGTACCGAGTTTTCACGGCAAATTCGCAAGGCTTTTTTGCCGGAAGAAGGTTGGCTGATGGTGTCGGCTGACTATTCTCAAATTGAACTGCGAATTTTGGCTCACTTGAGTCAAGAACCTGTGTTAATAGAAGCTTACCAAAATAACCGAGATGTGCATACCGTAACAGCTCAACTGCTGTTTGAAAAAGAGGAAGTAACCCCGGACGAAAGACGGTTTGGCAAAACGATTAATTTTGGGGTAATTTACGGTATGGGGGCGATTAAGTTTGGGCGCTCGATGGGCAAAACTTCAGCAGACGGCAAAGAGTTTATTAAGCGATTTAACGAGCGTTACATTAAGGTTTTTGAATTTTTGGAGAAAGTAAAAAAAGAGGCGATCGCCCTGGGATACGTTACCACAATTCTAGGCCGCCGCCGCTATTTAAAATTCGAGAGCGAAAGCCTCCTCGACTTAAAAGGCCGCAATCCCCAAGACATTCACTCGGATAGACTTAAATCTGTCAGCAGAGATGACGCCCAATCTTTGCGGGCCGCAGCCAACGCTCCCATTCAAGGCTCTAGTGCTGATATCATTAAACTTGCCATGATTGAAGTACACAAAATTTTGCAAAACTATCAGGCGCGGCTGCTGCTGCAAGTTCACGATGAATTAATCTTTGAAGTACCTCCCCATGAATGGGAAGAATTGCAACCTAAAATTAGAACTGCGATGGAAAATGCTCTGCCACTTAGCGTACCGCTGATAGTTGACATCCACGCTGGGCAAAATTGGATGGAAACTAAATAAAACAGAGAAATATGAGCCCGACAAAAATCACCCTTTTCCCAACAATCAAAACCTTAAGTGCAGTTGCTCTGCTATTGCTACTATTCGGGTGTCCGCAAAAGTTAGCGCCCAACAACTATGCTGTCAAGCGAGTCAGCGACGGCGACACCCTTGTCGCCAGCGATAGCGCCGGAAAAGATATCAAAGTGCGTTTTGCCTGTGTAGATGCACCGGAAGTCGCGCACACAAATGCTGAGAAAAATAGCAAAGCATCAGCACTAAAAAATCAATTTAAGTGGGGCAATTTAGCGCACCAAAGAATGCAGCAGCTCGTCAAAAAAGGGGGGGGTCGCGTTGTCTTGACCGTCACCGATACTGACCGCTACGGCCGCAAAGTTAGCGAAGTTCGTTTGCCAAACGGCACATTTGCCCAAGAAGTTTTGACCCGCGAAGGATTAGCAATGGTTTACCGTCCTTACTTGAAAAACTGTCCCAGTGCCAGTGTTCTGGAACAAGCGGAAGCCGAAGCTAAGAAAAATCGCCGCGGCGTTTGGGGAGATTCCAAGTTTGTTCCTGCGTGGAAATTTCGGAAGAGTGATAAATGATCGGAAGAAGGAAGTTAGGCAATGGATTGTAGGAGGGATTTAACGGCGGGATTTTGAGTAGCGACACGGCATTGCCGTGTCCTTACGGTTAGCTTTGACTTTTAATAATTGGTATAAGATTGAGGATGGTAGCAAGACTTTTTTAAATTTGTATTATGTTGTTGACAGGGAATCTGGGAACCTGTATCAGAGATTTACAGTCTTGGACAGATTCAGGTCTTGTTAAACCCGGTCTCTACTATAAATCGTAGGTTGAGCTGCGAGGCATCCGCCCAGAAACCAGGTTTCTAGATACTGATGGCGATCGTCCTAATTTAGCTTTCTTCGCCGGAAGCCCCTCGCTATATTTGTACTCAAATTGGCGTCGGGATAAATAGGCGGATTGACCTAGGTACGAAGTCAATCAATAGATGTATTGGATAGACGATCAATCCACTCTTCTACCATCTGAGTGATAGTTTTTTCTATAGCGCTAGCTACAGCCCTAAGTTTATTAATCCTTTTCTCGGATAGTCGAATATGAAGGTTTTTGTTTTTCATGTTGTGTTGTCAATGCGAACACAATAATGCTAACATAGGACTCAAGGAGGGCAACCATGAGAACCGCTTACCAATACCGATTACGTCCAACAAAACAGCAAGTCATTGAAATTGACAAGTGGTTGTCAATGTTGTGCGCTCAGTACAATTACTTGTTGGCTGATAGAGGTAATTGGTTTGAGCAAAACCGTTCTCCTGTTAACGCTTGCCCTTTGGTTTGCCATCTACCCGAACTGCGCGACAACCCAGACTATTACTCTCAAAAAAAGACGCTACCACAACTAAAAAAAACCCATCCTTGGTACAGCGAGATTTATTCTCAAGTCCTCCAAGATGTAGTCAAGCGAGTCAAAGTAACGTTTGACAGATTTCTCAAGGGTGATAGCAACGGGAAACGAAGTGGTAAGCCTCGGTTTAAAGCGCGTAATCGTTATCGCACTTTCACCTATCCTCAGATAAAAGAAGGATGTTTGCAAGGTAATCAGATTGCCTTGCCGATGTTCGGAAAAGTTAAGGTTGTCTTGCATCGTCCTATTCCTGGCGGATTCAAAATTAAAACTGCATCTGTCACTAAGAAAGCTGATGGTTACTATTTGACTCTTTCCTTAGAAGACAAAACCGTTCCTGAAATTAAACCAGACTTTAATCCGGATAAAATTACCGGGATTGATGTTGGTTTAAAGGAGTTATTGACAACTTCCGACGGTGAGACGGTTTCTATTCCTCAGCACTACCGGAAAGCTCAAAAGCGCTTGCGGGTTCTTCAAAAACGAGTATCGCGTCGTAAAAAGGGAAGCAACCGTAGACAGAAAGCCGTCAAACAACTTGGGAAGCAACACAAGAAAGTTGCAGACAAGCGAAAAGATTTCCATTTCAATACCGCTAATCATTTGCTGTCGAAATATGACGTAATCGCTCATGAAGATTTAAACGTAAAAGGACTTGCTCGTACAAGGTTGGCTAAATCTGTGTTGGATGCTGGGTGGTCAAGCTTCCTGTTGATACTGACAAACAAAGCCGTAAATGCTGGTTTGCTAGTAGTTCCAGTAAGTGCCCATAACACCTCACAAGATTGCTCCACCTGTGGTGAGAAAGTACCTAAAAAACTGCATATTCGTTGGCATGACTGTCCTCACTGTGGGTGCAGTCTCGACCGCGACCATAATGCAGCAATCAACATCAGAAGCAGGGCTGAGGGTCATCCAGTCCTTAAAGCGCAACGCCTCCTAAGCAATAGCCGGATTGGTTGCGAAGCCCGTGCCTTATCTGTACTCAGATAGGCGTCGGGAGTATGTCACTACAATACAATCAGGACGAGGTTCTGCTCCTACGGTCTGCAATCTGTGGAGTTTCGGCGATAGCTGACGCCAGATTCATCTCAAACCAGACATGAGTTCGATCGCACTTTTCTCCGACCTGTTTTTTCGGAAAAGTCAACAAATGTGATAGGCTCCAGATAAACTAATAGATTGCTGACAAAAGCGGTCTATTGCAATCACCCAAAATTAACTTTAAGGGACATCAATGAATTTCAAACATCTGGTTATTTCCGGTCTTGCGCTGATCCTCGGTACTGCAATTGTAGGAAATGCGATTGCTCAAGAACTGACCGACAACCAAAAAACGGTTATTTGTCGCTTGAAAACAGAAGTTGACCAGCGGAAAGGCAACGGTCAAAAATTAGTATTTGTGCCGTTGCTGGGCCAGGTTCGCAAGCAAGTTTCATCTCCTTTTAGAGCGACGTTGCATCCTAATGTGGAGTATGTTTTTGTTGCCACTTGCGACGGAAATTGCCAGGATTTAAACCTAGCTCTCAAGGATGCAAGCGGTCAGGAAGTCGCTGTCAGTCAAAAAACAGGCGAACTGGCGTCAATCTCTTTTACTCCCCCATCCCAAGGCGAATATCAAATCAGTGCTAAACCGGGCGAATGCACGACTGCAGAGGGTTGCAGTTACGGCCTGGGAATCTTCGTTCCTGCCTCTGCAAACGTACCTAATGCTTCAAGAATTCCTGCGGAGATATCACAATTTCGACTTTGCCAGTAGGGGAACAGCGAGAGAGTTGTGGGTTGCGAGTAGAGTAGAGTTTTCAATCAGAAATCTAACTCATAACTTGCAACTTATAACTCGCGACTTATATCGCAACCACGCCCGACGGTGAGTACGTCCTTAATGACTGAAACCATGCCTTTGACTGCTTCTTCCTTCTTGCTTTTTTTACTCTGAGCGACTTGCCCGCTCGTATCGCCGAAGGGAAGGGAGCCGAAGGCAGCCGAAGAGCCTTATTCCTTCTGCTATAACTTGTTACGCATAACTCCTCCAAAGTGTCAAGCCGATCGAGCTGTGGAACCCTGCAAAGACCCCACAACTGCCGAAACCTGACTTGAAGCCAGAACTTTATTTACCCTCAGGCAGGCATCAATTAGAATATAGATGGTGCCTCTCAAAGGTGACGAGTACATTGCCCATGTCTTTAACCTTAGCTTTGAAAAATCAACTGCAGAACCCTCCTCAAATAGGCGTGAAAAGTCTGTTGGGCCGCTTAGGTATCAGGCAGAAAATCGGCTGCGGATACGCCTTGGTCCTTGGTATTGCCGTTTTAGGTGCTGTGGCGGGACGGGGAGTAGAATCCTATCACAAACAGCAAGTTAGAGAAAAACTAGCGATCGACCGAGAGAAAGCGGAAATCCTGACAAACCTCAATAACACGGTGCAGGAAGTCAGAATTCAGCAGCAAGAGCTGGCGAGTCTGACGGCCAAACCGCAAATTTTCGATCGCCAACGCTCGGAATTCCTGACTCGCGTTGCTCAGATGAGCGGCATCCTCGAACAACTGCAAACCCCGTCGCAGACGAAGAATCCCGAGATTGCCAAAGACTACCAACAGCTTCAACAGTTCGCTCAAGTCAACGGCAAAACCGTAGAATCATACTTTCAACAAGTACAAAAAATGTTGGCTACTGCGAAATTATCTGCTTTGAATCCGAAGCAGCAGCAGGCATTGAGGCAGAACTTGAACAATTTTGTGGCGGGCGAAACTGCTTTGAAACTCAAAGAGTTTTCCGAGGATTCAGCCAAACTGGCAGGCAACTTTCGCGAGAAAGCAGATGAGGCATTTAGAACCTACGAGGAAGCAGAAAAACTTGGAACTCTGATTCTGGTTTGCTCTCTAGCGGTATCCGCCGGTATCGCAGCCCTACTTGCAGCATACACCAGCCGGGCGATCGCCCGCCCCTTAGAAGCCACCACCCTCATCGCCCAGCGAGTTACCGAAGAATCAAACTTTGATTTGCAAGTACCCGTCACTACTTCCGACGAAGTGGGAATGCTGGCAGTTTCGCTCAACGAACTCATTCAGCGCGTAGCAGAATATACAGAAGACTTGCACGAAGCAAAAGTAGCAGCCGAAGCTGCCAACCGCTCGAAAAGTGCATTTCTCGCCAACATGAGCCACGAACTCCGCACCCCCCTCAATGCCATCATCAACTACAGCGAAATGCTGCAAGAAGATGCTCAAGATTCCGGTTCCGAAGATTTTCTCCCCGACTTAGAAAAAATTCAAACCGCAGGCAAACACCTGTTGGATATGATTAGCGACATCCTCGATATTTCCAAAATAGAAGCAGGTCACGTCACCCTTTATTTAGAAAACTTCGACGTGGCGACCATGATTGAAGAAGTGATGACTACGGCTCAACCGCTAGTAGAGAAAAAAGGCAATGCTTTAGCACTGAAAACCAAAGGCGAACTCGGCACAATGTACGCCGACCAACCGAAAGTGCGGCAAATTCTTCTCAATTTGCTCAGCAATGCTGCCAAATTTACCGAAAAAGGCGTCATTACTATCGGCGTCGAAAGAATTATAATTGAAAAATCAAGACCGGCGAAACAAAATAAAAATAATGATTTTTACTCGGGTTCAAACTACAGTTCTCAAGTGTTAATTTTTAGAGTCAGCGACACCGGCATCGGCATGACAAACGAGCAATTAGAGCAGATATTTAAACCTTTTATTCAAGCTGATGCCTCGACTACCCGCAAGTACGGAGGCACGGGTTTGGGATTGACAATTAGCCAGCGTTTGTGTCAAATTCTCGGCGGCGAAATTAGCGTCGAAAGTGAAGACGGTAAGGGTTCAACTTTTATTGTCAGTCTCCCGGAACGGGTGGTAATGCAGGCATGAAGTCTGGCAAAATATGGATTTTGACACGGATATACGTATTAATGATTGAGCATTAGTCAATAGTCAGGGGGCAGATGTTCAAGGACAAAGAAAGAGCGAGGAAGGAAGAGGGAAATTTTAAAATCTATTGATATAGCAACCGCCAAGGCGGTTAGGCCATCAAGTGTAAATAGCCCCAATTGCCGTGCGATCGCAAAACCCATCTCCAAAGTTGTACTCTTCAATATCAATACTTCGGACAATTTTTGATTGCCAACCGTAATATAAGGGTTTCAAGACTTCAAGGCGATCGAGCTACCAACGGAAAATCGAGGGTTTCAGACTACGAAATAAAAACATCCAGACTATTGAAATATCAGGGCTTATGAATATTACTCGCGTCTCAGTTGACTCAGCAGGCAATCAGGGCAATCAAAGCCCATTCTCCTTCTCCTATCCTTCCATTTCGCCCGACGGGCGGTTTGTGGCATTTGAGTCTTATGCCACCAATCTCGTGCCGGGGGATACTAACCGTAGCCGGGACATCTTCGTGCGGGACACGCTCACCAATACCATCACCCGCGTCTCTGTAGATCAGGCAGGCAATCAGGCGAATGCAGACTCCTTCCGCCCCTCCATCTCAACCGACGGGAGGTTTGTGGCGTTTCATTCAGATGCCACCAACCTCGTGCCGGGGGATACTAACGATAACTCTGACATCTTCGTGCGGGACACGCTTACCAATACGACCACCCGCGTCTCTGTAGATCAGGCAGGCAATCAGGCGGACAATGAGCTGTACAAGGGTTCCGCCTTCCCCTCCATCTCTGCCGACGGGAGGTTTGTGGCGTTTTATTCAGCTTCCGCCGACTTCGTGCCGGGGGATACTAACGAAACCTACGACATCTTCGTGCGGGACACGCTCACCAATACCACCACCCGCGTCTCTGTAGACTCAGCAGGCAATCAGGGGAACGATACCTCCGTATCCATAGGCAGCATCTCAATCAGCGGGTCTTTCAGCCCCTCCATCTCAGCCGACGGGCGGTTTGTAGCGTTTCATTCATATTCCTCCAACCTCGTGCCGGGGGATACTAACGACACCTACGACATCTTTGTGCGGGACACGCTCACCAATACCACCACCCGCTTGTCAGTAGATTCAGCAGACAATCAGGCGAACGGTGGCTCCGGCACCCCTTCCATCTCACGCGACGGTCGGTTTGTGGCGTTTAATTCAGATGCCACCAACCTTGTGCCGGGGGATACTAACGAAAAGACAGACATCTTCGTGCGGGACACGCTCACCAATACCACCACCCGCGTGTCAGTAGATTCAGCAGGTAATCAGGCTCTCGGTGCCTCTTTCGACCTGTCCCTCTCGGCCAACGGGCGGGTTGTGGCGTTTGGATCTGATGCCACCAACCTTGTGCCGGGGGATACTAACGAAAAGACAGACATCTTCGTGCGGGACACGCTCACCAATACCACCACCCGCGTGTCAGTAGATGCAGCAGGCAATCAGGGAAACAATGACTCCTTCGACCCCTCCATCTCTGCAGATGGGCACAGAGTAGCGTTTGATTCAGAGGCTTCCAACCTCGTGCCGGGAGATACTAACAATACCTTCGATGTCTTTGTTTCTGACATAGGCAACACTCCAGGCAATAACCCTCCTAATAACAACATCAACGGTACTTCCGGCCACGACATCCTGTTTGGCACCAGCGGCAACGATATCATCAACGCTGTGGAAGGGAATGACGTACTCATCGGTTTGCGGGGCAATGATATCCTGGTCGGGGGCGACGGCAGCGATATCCTGTATGGCGGCAAAGGTTTTGACACTCTCAACAGCGGTTTGGGAAACGATATTCTAGTCGGCGGTTTGGGAAACGATGTATTTGTTTTAGGTGCCGGATTGGGAGTTGATACGATCGCTGATTTCGCCAACTCTCAAGATACCGTGCAATTAATCAATGGCTTGACCTTCGGACAGCTATCAATTTCGCCGGGAACTGACGGCACATTAATTACAATAGCCAGCAGCGGTGAAGTTTTAGCTTCTTTGATAGGTGTTGCTCCCAATCTCATCGGTTCAGAAGATTTCATCTCGGTTTAGAGATAGTAAAGTGGTCATTTGTGAAATTACTTTTGCTCAGGGAACATGATTAAAATTGGCCAACAATCATTGTAAGTTTTGATAATTCCCAGGTCAAAACGTGGGAATATAGCAAGCCTAAAGAACAAAGCCTTGTACAACAGTAGTTTTCAAGACTCCCTCAAAAGTGCGTTCTGTCTTGTCCACCAGGACAACGACATTGCGCCCGTTCGGAGACAAACGAACTTCTCGGATTGAATAAGAGAACACCCAATCTTGAAAATTGTTCAGCGATCCGAGGACACGCTGCCGACCGTTATGATTAATTACAAGACGCATTGCCGCGCTTTCTTTGCCAGCAGAAGCATTTTTTTGCCGCTGTTCCAGGCGAATTTGTAAAGGCTTTGCTGTATTGACTTTGACGGCGACTGTCTCGCTTCCATTGGCTCCGGGAGTACGAGAAATAATGTTCAGTTTAGTTCCAGCTTGAGGAGGAGTTAACTTCAAAGTTTGCCTGCTATTCCAACTTTTTTTAAGCAAGTCATCTTCTGCCATTTTAGTGCTTTTATTGGAGTCGGGTTCGCCATATTTAGTTTCGATACACCCATTTTTGATGCAGGAATTGGCAGCAACTTGAACAATTTGCAATTCTGCTTTGGGAATTCCCGCTCCTGTATCTCTGGAACTTTCTAGATACAAGTAGTAATTGCTGTCGGCGGAAAAACCAGACATCCTGTGTGCGGCACGCCAGGTATTTGCCAAAGCTTCAGGGGCTAGTGCGATCGCCGCACTTGCTATAATTCCTAACGAAATTAAAGGTAAAATTTTCATGGCTATATTTTCCAGTTGTGAGAGTTATAGCGGCTGTTATTGATTAGTAAAACAATAACGCTTTGGGTTTAGCTATAGGACTCTGACGCTGCTCAAGTCCTCTCTCCTATTTACATGAGTGTTTCTCCATTTTCCGCAGGAGACCGTTTAAAAATGTGCTGTTTTTTCAAGTGGCACTAGAAAGAATTTTTAATGTGAGAGTTGCTCCTATCCAAGAGTGCAACTTTTAGGCGCGACAGTTTGCTTTTCCCTGCGAGGGACTGCTACACAGGACGGAAATACCTATCTCAAGATAGGGGAACACCGATCCGATCGCCCTCGGCAACTCCCTACAATGACAATTGTACGGGCGATCGAGCAATTGCCCCTACAGCAGCCATCATTTTTAAGGCAGGGAATTAAAATTTATGCAACCAAATAATCCAAACCAATTTACCGAAAAAGCCTGGGAAGCCCTCGCCCGCACCCCCGAAATCGTCAAAGCAGCCCAGCAGCAGCAGCTAGAAAGCGAACATTTGATGAAAGCTTTGCTGGAACAAGAATCGGGGCTCGCTAGCAGCTTATTTAACAAAGCGGGAGTTTCTGTAGCAAAGTTGCGCGATCGCACTGATGAGTTTATCAGTCGTCAGCCGAAAATCTCAGGAAGCGGCGGCAACGTTTATCTAGGTCGTTCTCTCGACACTTTGCTCGATCGCGCCGAAACTTATCGCAAAGACTACGGCGATGAATTTATTTCGATCGAGCATTTGATACTAGGTTACGTTAAGGACGATCGTTTCGGCAAAAATCTACTACAAGAATTTAAACTAGATGAAGCCAAGCTCAAAGATATCATTACCCAAGTCCGGGGGAAGAACAAAGTGACCGATCAAAATCCAGAAGGCAAATACGAAGCGCTGGAAAAATACGGCCGAGATTTGACTGAAGCCGCGCGTCAAGGCAAACTCGATCCGGTAATCGGACGGGATGACGAAATCCGCCGCACGATTCAAATTTTGAGCCGTCGCACCAAAAATAATCCGGTATTGATTGGGGAACCGGGAGTCGGCAAAACTGCGATCGCCGAAGGACTCGCCCAGCGAATTATCACCGGAGATGTGCCGCAATCTCTCAAAGACAGACAATTAATTAGCTTAGATATGGGCGCGTTAATTGCCGGCGCAAAATTCCGGGGAGAATTTGAAGAACGCTTGAAAGCAGTGCTCAAAGAAGTGACCGACAGCAACGGCAAAGTCATCTTATTTATCGATGAAATTCACACCGTTGTCGGTGCCGGCGCAACTCAAGGCTCGATGGATGCCGGCAACTTACTTAAACCCATGTTAGCGAGGGGAGAATTGCGCTGTATCGGCGCTACAACTCTCGACGAATACCGCAAGTACCTCGAAAAAGATGCGGCACTAGAACGCCGTTTTCAACAAGTTTATGTTGACCAACCGACAGTTGAAGATACTGTCTCGATTTTGCGGGGCTTGAAAGAACGGTACGAAGTTCACCACGGCGTTAAAATTTCTGACAGCGCCCTAGTGGCGGCGGCTACTTTGTCTACTCGATATATTAGCGATCGCTTCCTTCCAGACAAAGCCATTGACTTAGTGGACGAAGCAGCCGCTAAACTCAAAATGGAGATTACCTCCAAGCCGGAAGAACTAGACGAAATCGACCGCAGGATTTTGCAGCTAGAAATGGAAAGACTGTCGCTGCAAAAAGAAAGTAACTCTGCTTCGATTGACCGTTTGGAAAGACTGGAAAAAGACTTAGCAAACCTCAAGGAACAGCAAAGCGCTTTGAATGCCCAGTGGCAATCGGAAAAAGGTGTCATCGGCAGCATTCAAAAGATTAAAGAACAGATAGACAAAGTTAACATTGAAATTCAACAAGCAGAGCTAAAATACGACTTGAACCGCGCTGCTGAGTTGAAATACGGCACTTTAACCCAATTGCAAAAACAACTGCAAGAAGCAGAAGCTCAACTTTCAGCAACTCAAACCACAGGTCAAACTCTGCTGCGGGAAGAAGTCACCGAATCCGACATTGCCGAGATTATTTCCAAGTGGACGGGAATTCCGATCAGCAAGTTGGTTGAATCGGAAATGCAGAAACTTCTGCACTTGGAAGATGAACTGCACAAGCGGGTAATTGGACAGGATGAAGCGGTGACTGCGGTTGCAGATGCAATTCAGCGATCGCGCGCAGGTTTAGCCGATCCCAATCGTCCGGTTGCGAGTTTTATCTTCCTCGGCCCCACGGGTGTTGGTAAAACTGAGTTGGCGAAAGCATTAGCGGCTTATCTGTTCGACACCGAAGAAGCGATCGTGCGAATTGATATGTCGGAATACATGGAAAAACACGCGGTTTCGCGGTTAATTGGCGCGCCTCCGGGATACGTCGGCTACGATGAAGGTGGACAATTAACGGAGGCTGTGCGCCGCCGTCCTTACTCCGTGATTCTATTCGATGAAATCGAGAAAGCGCACCCGGATGTATTCAACATCATGCTGCAAATTCTGGATGACGGCCGCGTTACCGATGCTCAAGGTCACACGGTAGACTTTAAGAATTCTGTGATTATTATGACATCGAATGTCGGCTCTCAATACATCTTAGATGTGGCCGGAGATAACGAACAAATGCGGAGTCGGGTGATGGAAGCCATGCGGGGAACTTTCCGCCCGGAATTCTTAAACCGGATTGATGAGATGATTATCTTCCACGGTTTGAGTAAGACCGAACTGCGGCAGATTGTGCTGTTGCAAGTTAAGCGCTTGGAAAAACGGTTAGCCGAGCGCAAAATGTCTCTGAAATTGTCGGAATCTGCGATCGACTTCTTAGCAGAAATTGGTTACGATCCGGTTTACGGTGCGCGGCCTCTGAAGCGGGGAATTCAACGCGAGTTGGAAACGCAAATGGCGAAGGGTATTTTGCGGGGAGATTTTGCTGACGGCGATACCATTTTTGTGGATATCGAGAATGAAAGGTTGGCGTTTAAGCGGCTGCCGGCTCAGTTGGTGACTGCGAAATAATTTGAGTAGGGTGGGCTGCGGCCCACCTTATTTTTTTGAGGCGGTGGTTCTTTTTTTGACCGCAAATGTAGGCGGATGGAGGCGGATGGAGGCGGATGGGATTGCGGGCGATCGCCCGTCTTTTACCCACTCAGCAATGGATTATTGTTGCCCGCTTCCGCAGTCGTTCAGATGCAGACGGGCATTTTCAGTTTTTGCAACAAACTATACCTCACGTCAAGTTTGAGGTTGTGTTCGATCGCAGTGGGGACAGTCACCGTTTATCGGCGTTGGGCCGCCCTTCCAATCCCGTCACCAGCGCGTTATAAATGGTAATTTTCGCGCCGATTTCAGTTAACTAAA
Source organism: Microcoleus sp. B3-D2 (assembly GCF_036705345.1). Lineage (NCBI taxonomy): Bacteria > Bacillati > Cyanobacteriota > Cyanophyceae > Oscillatoriales > Microcoleaceae > Microcoleus > Microcoleus sp. B3-D2. The sequence goes on along the minus strand of NZ_JAUBUG010000011.1, from coordinate 26,829 downwards.
CATTTGCGATCGCACTTTTTTTGATAAGTGCGATCGCTTTTACGAAGTAAGTCCCAAATTTTTATGGTAAAATCATAGTACCGATAAGTCTATTCACTCCGCAATATCCGATTATTATTTAATAATATGCGATCGAAACTAGAAATTACCGAGCAACACAAAAAGGTTGATGCTGCTGAAGCCGAAATCCGCGACAAGCAGCAGCTAGTTAATTACGATACCAAACAGTATCCAGTCGAAATACTCGTTCAAAAATATATGGAAGGAAAGGATGATGATACCAATGAGTTGTTTATCCCCGACTACCAAAGTGACATGGCTTGGGATGAAGCACGGCAGTCAAAATTTATTGAATCTATAATTTTAGGTCTGCCAATACCTTCTATTTTTGTTGCTGAGATATATGATGACGAAAACGATGAACCCCGTTTAGAAATAATAGATGGTACACAACGCATTCGGACTATAACTAGATTTATTAATAACGAATTAACCTTGACAGAATTAAAGAAAATACAGAGTTTAAATGGATTTAAATTTGCTGATTTGCCCCTTGCCCGTCAGAGGCGCTTCAACCGCACTACACTTCGGATGATTCAACTAACTGAAGGTACAAATGAGGAAGTGCGAAGAGATATATTTGAACGCATTAATACAGGTAGCATCGATCTAAACGAGATGGAAAAGCGCAGAGGCATACTGCCCGGCCAGTTTCTCGAACTGATTGAGGAACTATCGAAACATGACAAGTTCCGCAAATTATGCGCTTTTTCTGAGTCTGCTATTCGCAGCCGCGAACCGCAAGAATTTGTGTTGCGTTTTTTTTCATTTTTAAATAACTATGATAATTTTAATAGTAACATAAACATATTCCTTGATGAGTATCTGAAGCAAGTAAATGCAGATCCGAAATTCGAGCGCGAAAAAATGCGGGCAGAATTCGAGTCAATGCTAAATTTTGTAGAAAAATATTTTCCTCAAGGATTTCGCCAAGGTAAAAATGGCGCGAGAACAACAACTCGGATTAAATTCGAGTCTCTGGCTGTCGGCGTTGCTCTTGCTTTGAGAAAAACCAGCAATCTTGAGCCAAAGTCAACAGAATTGCTCAATTCACAACAATTTAAGGATCTCACAAAATCTGATGCTAGCAGTTCTAAAAATAAAGTAGTTTCACGCATTGAATATGTCCGCGATCGACTGCTAGGCTAAAGATGAATACTGTACTCTTAGATTTCAATACACGCGCTCAAGAGGTAGATGATTACTTCATCTTTTTACATGGCTTAATCAAACAAACCACTAAGTTAGCTGTCGCCGATAGTGCTGGACAATATCAAATACAAAGTCTTAATCCTGAGTTGGCAAATACTCTAAAAGCCAATGGCTTTTTGTTATTGTATAACTTAGTTGAATCCACAATGCGAAATGCCATTGAAGCCATATTTGATGAGTTTAAAAATCAAGCGATATCCTTCGATCAACTCAAACCAGAAATCAAAATGATTGTTCTTCAAAATCTTAAAAACCGTTCTCCTAAGAAAATTCATTTACAAATCAACCAAATATCTATAGACATCATCACAGCTACATTTGAACGCGAAGAACTATTTTCAGGGAATGTGGATGCTAGGTTGATTAAAGAAATAGCCGAAAAATACGGTTTTTCATATCAAACAGACTTTGCTAAGACAAAGAACGGGCAAAACCTTGTAGTTATTAAACGCAACAGGAATGACTTAGCGCACGGGATTAAGTCTTTTGAGGAAGTGGGGCGAGATCAGACTATTGAGGAACTTTTAGAGATTAAGGAGGAAGTCATAGAATACCTACGTCAAATACTGGAGAATATTAAAACTTATCTTGACAATCAAGAGTATTTGGATGTAACTACAGGTACTCCATAATTTTAGGCTAAGAAACCGGGTTTCTCTGATAATTTAGGTTGGATGGCGAGATATCTCGGAAGAAACCCGGTTTCTGGGGATGATGCGAAGGCTACTGCCGCACCATCACAGACTTAATTACAGCATTCGGCTGATACTTATTAGTCTGAAAAAATCCCCCTTGACCAGCGCCATAAACTCCCCCAAATTGTTTGCCTTCAGCCTTGGGAACAAACATAATGTTTCTAGTGGGTTGCTTAGCAAATACAACCCCTTCTCTCATCTCATTATCCACGTTATAAGATAAAGTAGCCTTGCCGTAAATGGCCTCAGCTTGTTTCAGAGTCATTCCCGGCCCGACGCCCTGAACAGTTTTATAATTAGAATTATCAGTCATCAAAAGTTCAATGACATCCGAATCTTTTAGCTTTGTACCCGCAGCATAAATAATCCAATATTGCACTTTTCCCGACTGGCTGACAGCCACAGCATCAAAGTCTACCATAAAAGGAGACTGTACCTTAAACTGTGCTGTGGAACCCAGAGCCTTTTTCAATTGTCCGAAAGTCATTCCCACCTTCGCCGCTCCAATTCCGCGATCGGAAATTGTTAAACTTGCAGCGGGTGTTTTTTGAGCAGCATTTGCCGCTTCTCCCAGGACATTTGTAGCCCCAGGCGCAACAGCGGAACCCGGAACCGAAATTAAAGTGAGGTAACTGCCGATCGCCAGCAAAGCAGCTATCATTGATCCAGACAAAACTTTAACATTCAACATGACTAATTCTCCTAGATTTCAAATGCGACTATCTACCCGCATCTTTTTGACTATCCTGGGCTTCACCCTCCTAGTTTGGATTCTCAGAGGTGTTGGCCTATTGACATTCATTCCCGGTGGTGTCATTTGGATACTGATTTTTCTTTCTTTTGTTGCGGGCATTCTCAGCACTTTACTCCGTAGGTAAGCCAGCATCCGGCAAATAACAATTAACAATTCAAAATTAACAAATTATTTTAATTTTGCTTGTTTCATAGCCTTTCCCACTGTCACATTCAACTGAGCGCCTATCAGCATCACCAAAGAAGAAATATCCAGCCACAGCAGCAACACAATAAAACTTCCGATTGTGCCGAAAGTCCACGTGAAATTGCCCAAATGCAAAACATAAAACCGAAATAAAGCTGAAAATAGCGCCCACAAAATAGCAGCAAAAACAGCTCCCGACAAAATAGGAATATCTGGTTGACGGCGGCTAGGCCCGTAGCGGTAAACAAAAGCAAAAGCCAGCGATACAATTCCCAAAGAAATCGGCCACCGCCACAGCCGCCAAGCACCTAACAGTTGCGACTCCAAAGGGCAATTTCCGGCGAGGAGCAAGCAATTTTGGACATCTTTTAAATCGCAATTGGCTACCGACTCCAGCAGGCAACTCTGGCGGGCAATAGCTTGTACAATTAAGTCGCTGACAAATACTACTCCCGATGCTAGAATTAACAGCACTATTGTACCGATACTCAGCGCCAGAGAAATAAGTTTGGCTTTCCAAAATGGTCTAGTTCGATCGCTCGGGATTTCATGGATGCGATCGAGTGCAGCCATCGCCGCGCTCATTACTCCAGAAAATATCCAAATCGCCCCAAGAAAGCTCACCGAAAACAGCCCTTTACTCCGAGTTAAGAGAATTTCTTTGATTAAGCGACCAATCAAATTCCGCACGTCATCGGGTATAACTTCGCCCAAAAGACGGGCGATTTGATACAGTGTTGACTGCAAAGGTTCAAAGAGGGCGATCGCAGATAACATAGCCAACAGCCCCGGAAACAGCGCCAGCATAGAATTGTAGGCCATTTCCGCAGACAGCCCAGGCAAGCGCTGCTCTCCCGCCTTCGCCCCGACTTCCTTGAGCGTACCCCAAGTCAAACACCGACAAAACAGCCAAAAACCCCCGAATTTCCGTTTGAGAGCTCTAAGCAAGCTTAAAAGCGCCTTAAACAAAGCTAAAATCAGGTAGCGCAACGAGTAAAAAATGTTCATAGCGCACAGGCAACGGGGCGAAAGATGAGGTAACACAAGTCGTTAATTAATTAAGCCATTATCAACTCGCAATTGCCAATTCCCAATTGCCAATTCCCCATTCCCCAATCTAAAATCTAAAATCTAAAATCTAAAATCAATATTATGGCTCAGGATGTCAGACAATGGTTAGATGAAATCAAGCGGCTGCAACAGCAGTTAACAGAAGTTTCGCGCGATCGCGATGAGGCCGGTGAAAGTGCGGCTCAGTGGCGACAACTCTACAATACCGAAGCCGAACAGCGGCGGAATGATGCTAAATTAACTCAGCAAACCATCGCTTCTCTGGAAGCACAAATAGAGCAATTACAAAATTTTTCCCCCATTGTGTCCGAAGGCGACGATGCTGGAGTTGCTCGCCAGCAGGAAATCGCACAACTGCAAACAGTAGCCGAACTTAAAGCTAAGTTAGCAGAAGTTCTCGAAGAGCGCGATCGGGCGATCGAACAAGTAAAACAACTCACTCAAGCCCTCAAACAAGAAGAAGCCCGCCACGCTGAAACTAGCAAAAATTTAACTAGCGCCCTCGGAGATGCCGTTGACTTGCTCACGAAAGCCCAAAATCCTGCCCCTGCAAAAACCGAGACAGTATATTCTTTGGAGATAGTACCTACTCGCACTGCAAATCCTGGCGAAACTGCTCTGGAAATCCGCCAAACTTCCGCCCCAGGCAAAAAACCCGCCCAGCTTCCACCTTCTAAAAATCAGTTACTCGATTTACCGCCCTTTGGGAATTAGGAGTTAAAAATTCAGGAAGTGTCGGCATGGCGATTACCATCGGCAGGTGGGATTTAGTCAGCGATTCCTTGTTTTTGTTTTTCCTGCAATTAAGCGGCATTAATTCATCGGCTTCTTTATTATTCCGCGCCTACAGGAAGTTTACTAATCGATGTAACTGTACTATATCCCAACCTATAATCCGCATTCAAAATTTTGAAACCTGCCAAAAAATCGGCCTCGCGTCGTAGCAATCTACAGCCTTTAGATAGAACTTAATCGAGCTAAATTTTACTACTATCGACAACGGCTGATTCGCGAGGAAACTTCATGAAGGCAGAGATATCCATAGTCTGGAAAAAGATTCAGAGCATGATCGACAGCTTTATGATCATGCTGCCCAATATTGTGCTGGCATTAATTGTCTTTGCAATTTTTTACTTTGTGGGTAGGCAAATTAAGAGAGTGGTCAGGCGAGTTACCCGCAACCACCACCAAGCTCGAAATTTGGGGCTGGTGTTAGGACGGTTGGCGCAGGGTACGATCGTTCTAGTGGGTCTGTTTATTGCTCTTTCGATTGTAATTCCCACATTGAAAGCTGGGGATTTGGTGCAACTGCTGGGAATTAGCGGGGTGGCGATTGGTTTTGCATTTCGCGAGATCTTGCAAAACTTTTTAGCCGGTATCCTAATTCTGTTGACGGAACCGTTCCGAATCGATGACCAAATTGTCTTTAAAAACTTTGAGGGAACGGTAGAAAATATTGAGACCCGCGCTACAACAATCCAAACTTATGATGGTCGGCGGATTGTCATTCCTAATGCCGAATTGTTTACGAATACGGTGACAGTGAATACCGCTTTCGATCAACGCCGCATGGAATACGATATTAGTATTGGTTACGGCGACGATATTGACCACGCCAAGCAGTTAATCCTGGAAGCACTGTACAGCCTGAAGGAGGTTTTGAAAGCTCCTGCACCCGATGTGCTGGCGATGGATCTAGCAGAAAGTACGGTCAATCTCCGCGTTCGGTGGTGGATTGCTCCGCCGCGCCGAATTGACGATCTGCGATCGCGCGACAAGGTAATTTGTGCTATTAAAAAAAAGCTATATGTCGAAAACGGCATCGATTTGCCTTATCCCACGCGGAATATCTTGTTGCACGATCGAACCGAAGAAACCGATGGCGATCGCTCCCAGCAGCGTGAAGGATGGCCCGCAGACAAACGTAAAGTTCCGAAACTTCGTCGTATTAGTGGCTCTGTGCGAAAACTGACCCAAGGGCGATCGCAACAAGACGGCAACGGAAAATCTTAACCGCGTCACAAGTCATGAAAAATGTCCAGTGGAGCAAACTTTGGGATTCGCTGCACTTGGCTCGTGCAACTGGAATTTATATTAATCACCGAGCGATCGAAGGAGTAACAAACCCGATCGAGCTCATGCCTAATTTTTAAGCAAAAACCACCGTCCGATTGCCATAAACTAAAACACGATTTTGTAAATGATATCGCACGGCTCTTGCTAACACAACTCTTTCTAAATCTTTACCTTTGCGAACCAAATCAGACACTTCATCGCGGTGACTGACGCGCACAACATCTTGTTCGATAATCGGGCCAGCATCTAAATCTGGTGTAACATAGTGGGCTGTTGCACCGATAATTTTTACCCCTCTTTCATAAGCCCTTTCGTAGGGATTTGCACCCACAAACGCGGGTAAAAATGAATGGTGAATATTAATCACATTGGGAAATTTTCTGATAAAGTCTTGACTCAAGATTTGCATATATTTAGCCAAAACTACTAAATCAATATTATATTTTTTAATAATTTCTAACTGTTGTGCTTCTTGAATAGCTTTATTGTCTTTAGTAATGGGAATATACTCAAAGTCGATACCGTATTGTTCGGCAATAGGCTTTAAATTTTGATGGTTGCTAATAATCAAAGGTATTTCACCTCTGATTTCTTGCGCTCGCTGTCGCCAAATCAAGTCTAATAAACAATGATCTTGACGGCTTACAAAAACCGCGATCCGCCGAATTTGATGGGAGAAATGCAGTTGCCAATTTGCTTGTAAATCCTTGGCTATTTCACTAAAAGCAGGTGTTATTTGTTCGGTGGTTAAATCAAAATCATCTAATTGCCATTCTAGCCTGCTCAGAAATAATCCGGCGGTAAAATCTGTATGGTGATCCGCGTGAATGATATTGCCGTTGTGGGATGCGATAAAATTGGCAAGTAAGGCGACGAGTCCTTTGCGATCGGGACAGGCAATTAACAGGGTTGCAGTAGGGCTAGTCATAATATAATCGCTAAAGTTTTATTGATGCTCCGCACCATATAAGCTCTTTGAAGTTATTCTGTAGGGTGTACGCTACGCAGCTTACTGTTACTCGAACTACCGCCGTTTGGTAATCAGGAATTTAAAATACTGCTTGCTCCGAAGATTTGTTGTGCGGTTAACTGCAAGTCTGGGAAGAGTGAAGAAATCAGTCTATCGCTCTTTTGAAACAACTGTTTTTGATACTCATCTTCTCGCAGCATACAAATCGTAATTGTCGGCTGTTTGGGTTTGCCAATATATTCTCTGCCGCCAATGCCCAGATAATCCACAATCCAATACTCAGGCACTCCCAGCAGTGCGTAATCTTCAACTTTGCGGGCGTAGTCGTTCTGCCAATTGGTGCTGACGATTTCAGCGATTAGTTTAATTGAGTTTCCCGATGTAATTACAGGTTCTTGTTGCCACAAAGGTTCATTAATTAGTTGAGTTCGATCTACTACAAGTACGTCGGGGCGAAACGCTGTTGCTGATCCTAATAATTTGATGAGACAGCGAGGGGGAATAAAGTAGGGTAGATCCACACGATCGATTTCTACATTGAGTTTTCGCCCGAGGAAGGCGGATACTTGTTCGTGCGGCCCCGTTGGTTCCTTTTCGGTTAATTCACCATCGATTAGTTCGTAACGCTGGCTGTCGCCAAAGTTGGCAATAAATTCATCAACACTTAGAAGTTTGGCAGGTGATTGAACCATTCTGTTTGCTCCTGGTGATGAATTAAGAATTTTTTTAACGAACCGCAGAGGACGCAGAGGACGCAGAGGAAGAGAAGAGAGAGAAGATGACAAAGAGTTTTCATATTTCCCTGTTCCCTCTTCCTTTTTTTAAAATCCCATCGCCCCAGCTACTGCATCCAAAGTCGGAGCAATACCGCTTTTAAACAGATTGTTGCTGTGATTAATTGCGGTATCCGGGTCTTTCAAACCGTTACCAGTCAACACGCAAACCACCGTCGCCCCAGTCGGAACTTGGTCTTTTACCTTCAGCAAACCGGCCACAGAAGCTGCACTCGCCGGTTCGCAGAAAATCCCTTCCTGCGATGCTAACAAACGGTAAGCGTCCAGAATTTCGGCGTCGGTGACTGCGGCAAAACCGCCGCGGCTGGCTTCGGAAGCTGCGATCGCCTGTTTCCAGCTAGCCGGATTCCCAATCCGAATTGCCGTCGCCAGGGTGTCCGGGTGCGCCACCGGTTCTCCCGTCACCAACGGTGCAGCCCCGGCCGCTTGAAATCCCATCATCTGCGGCAGGCGCGAACATTTTTTGGCTTGGTGGTATTGACAAAAACCCATCCAGTATGCTGTGATGTTTCCCGCATTTCCTACGGGAATGCACAGCCAGTCTGGGGCGTCGCCTAAAGCGTCCACCACTTCAAAAGCCCCGGTTTTCTGACCTTCCAAGCGGTAAGGATTCACCGAATTTACCAAAGTCACGGGGTAGTTAACAGCCATTTCGCGGACAATTTCTAGGGCTCGATCGAAATTTCCGCCAATCGAAATGACTTCCGCACCGTAAAGCAAAGCTTGCGCCAACTTGCCCAAAGCCACGTAACCCTCGGGAATCAACACGAAAGCTCGCATCCCCCCGCGTCGGGCGTAGGCGGCGGCGGCGGCCGAAGTATTGCCGGTACTGGCGCAAATTACTGCCTCGGCACCAGCTTCCTTCGCCTTGGAAATCGCCATTGTCATCCCCCGGTCTTTGAAACTACCAGTGGGGTTGAGGCCGTCGTATTTCACCAGGACGCGCACGTCTCGACCAATGAGAGAGGCGATCGCCGGTGCTGGAATCAGGGGAGTATTGCCCTCTTGGAGAGTGACTACCGGCGTGGTTTCCGTCACCGGCAGGTAGGGGCGATAAGCTTCGATCAAGCCCGGCCAGCCGTAGCGTTTCGGCGAGGCTGCGCGGGCAGCGGAGTTAACAGCAGAGTCAGTAGTAGGTAGAATCAGGGTCACGATGTCAAGGGTTTTAGGCAATGGCCGAAGAATTTACACTAATTTTAGCTCGATCGGTTAATTTGATGTTTAATACGATCGGTTCAGGTTAAAGTATCTTAATGGTGTGAGTAAGTAGAAATGTCTACACAATTACTGATGTCAAATAGTTCATCCACTCTTTCAAGACCTCAAACCGAGGCTAGCAATTCCGAAATGGCTAGTTCTTCGGTTCGATCGACCAGTTTTGCCCGCAAAGTAGATTCGGTGAAGTGCCCGTACCAAGCCGATCAGCAAGTTAAGTTCCTGCACCTGCAAGCGGAAATCGACTCCTTGCTGCTGCAAGTGCAAAGCCTCAAACAGCAACGCTCGATCGCTGGCTTGCCGGCTCTCGACCCGATTTCTGGTAGCAACAGCAATTAGCAGACAACAGCCGCTAATGCTAACTGTGCTTCCCCTGTGTTATAAAAACAAAGGTTTTGCTACCCGCAGTATTTTTTGCCAAAAGTGCTAGAAATTCCTAACTGCGGATAGCGATCGCTAGCATTTGCTAAAACGCGTTTGCCTACTGCTCAACTCGTCTGCCACAAGCTGGCAACGAGCTGACATTTTATTGCGCTTTTTTATGGCGCTAATTTGTTAAGCCATCCTCATGGCATACGGAGAATCGAAATCTATTTATGACAGCATCGATCGAAAAACCACTAAATTTGACATCCGCAAGTGACATTTCCAACCTGCGCCTCAAAGATATTCTCAAAACCCTGCCGCGGGAAGTGTTCGTCAAAAACCCCCGCAAAGCTTGGACAAAAGTAATCGTCAACGTTTTGTTAGTTGCTGTCGGTTACTGGGGCTTAGCAGTATCGCCTTGGTATCTACTGCCCTTGATGTGGATTTTCACAGGCACCGGATTAACCGGTTTTTTTGTGATCGGTCACGACTGCGGTCATCGATCATTTGCTAACCGCCGCTGGGTCAACGATTTAGTCGGACATCTCGCATTTCTGCCGTTAATTTTTCCGTTTCACGCATGGCGGCACGGACATAATTACCACCACAAGCACACCAACAAAATGGGCGAGGATAATGCTTGGCAGCCGATGACAGCAGAAGACTACGCTGGCGCGTCCAAGCCTTTACAAATAGCTTATAGTTTAATATTCGGTCGGATGTGGTGGATCGGCTCGATCGCCCACTGGGCAAAAGTACACTTTAAGTGGTGGCGCTTCAAAGGCAAACAGCAGCAAGAACAAGTGCGGTTTTCAGTTTTTGTCGTTTTAATCGGTGCTGCGATCGGATTCCCGATTTTAATTGCAACAACAGGCATTTGGGGATTTGTCAAATTTTGGTTGGTGCCCTGGCTGGTTTACCATTTCTGGATGAGCACTTTTACGATCGTCCACCACACAGCACCAGACATTTCATTTAAAGAACCCGAAGAATGGAACGAAGTCCAAGCGCAACTATCGGGAACAGTTCACTGCGATTATCCCCGCTGGATAGAGTTTCTGTGCCACGACATTAACGTCCACGTTCCCCACCACCTTTCAACTGCTATTCCCTGGTACAATTTGCGCCTCGCCCACAGCAGCTTAAAGGAAAATTGGCAAGATCATCTCTACGAAACAGAATTTTCTTGGTCTTTAATGAAGCGGATTGCCGACAACTGTCACCTATACGATCCGGCTGGCGGCTATCAAACATTGCAGGAATTTAACGCTCAAAACAAGTAAGTTTGAAACGGGATAAATCCCTAAACAACCCGGTTTTTTAAACAAAACCGGGTTTTTCGATATTACAATCCGTAGCCTTTGTAAGGTGCGGAATGCGTACCCTACTTTCAATCTCACAATCCGTACCATTATTAAATCAGTCATTCCCAATCTAAAATCTAAAATCTAAAATCTAAAATCGAATGACTTTCAATCCCAATAACTGTCGCAACGAAAGCGAAGTAGAAAGCAAACTCATTGTCAGCTATCTGCTACCAAAGTTAGGCTATACGCCGGACACTTGGCACCAAGAAATCGCATTTGGGAATATTCGTCTAGACTTCCTCTCATTTGCCACCCAAGTTATCCCCATAGTTGTCGATGCAGACTCGCCAATGAGTGTAGTTATGGAGGCTAAACATCCGAAGGAAAATTTAGACCGCCACCGGCGAAAACTCCATCGCTATTTAACAAGTTTGAGCATCCGCTACGGCCTCATAACTAACGGTAAAGAAATTAGAATTTACCAAAGAGTCGCCGATGATATTCAGCTAGTCTTTAAGTGTGCTGGACAAGACCTTGAAACTAGAATTGATGAAATTATCGCTTTAATTGGCAGAGATAGTTTAAATTTTATAAAAAATCCCGATAATCCCAAACTGGAAGATAGTAAAATTAATTTTGTTAGTCCTGAGTTAATTACCGAAGTCCCAGTACAGCCAAACAATCCCGCCACCGAAGAACCGGAGCAAAGCCAAATCTCAGAACCGGAACAAATACCTGAAAATTATCCAGTTAATATTCAAGTAAAATCAGATGTAACCGTTCCCCAAAAAACTCAAAATACGATGAAAATCATTGCAGTGTACCACAATAAGGGCGGCGTTGGCAAAACTACAACTGTAGTCAATTTAGCGGCAGCGCTGAGCAAAAAAGGTAAGAGAGTCTTGGTAATCGACTTAGACAGTCAGGCAAATACAACCTTTGCGACAGGTTTAGTTAAATTTGAGGATGAAGAACAAGACGATTTGAAAGATTGCAACATTCTTCACGTTTTGCAATATGAAGATGGTTACTCGATCGCAGAAGTAGCTCGCAAGTCAAGTTTTTGCCATCCCGAAATTGATGTGATTCCTTCCCACATCAATTTAATGCACGAAGAAACCGAATTCAATCAACTAGATTACAGTCGCCTGATTTTAATTCAGAAACTAGCAGTAGCACAGGATAAATATGATATTGTACTGATCGATACGCCGCCCTCTTTGAATTTTTACGCCAGAGTTGCCCTGATTACGGCGGATTATTTAATTATTCCTTCTGACTTAAAACCTTTTGCCAATCAAGGATTGGTTAATGTCAAGGATTTTATCAAAACAGTCAACGGATTCAAAAAACTAATCGGCAAGAAACCTTTAGAAATTTTAGGCATCCTCCCTTGCAAGATATCAACTAATAATAAATTTGTACAGTATAGTTTGCCCAAGCGGAGGGAGGCAATTCCCAAACGCTACGCCCTGGAAATCATGGACAGCGTAATTTACGAGAGAGACGATTTAGCAAAGTGTGCAGAACAAATGCAAATCGTGGGAAATATGGAAATCGCCGATCCCATTTCAGTGCTAGACTTTAAGCCTGATTCCATCGCATCCCAAGAATTTGAAATGCTAGCAATCGAAGTTTTGGAAAAAATAGGTAAATACTCATGAAAAAATTATTTCCGTCCCTGGTTGCAGTGAAAAGAATTACTTCCACAGTGCCCCGTTCCAATTTTGCAGAGCCGGATCTGGATAAATTAGCGAGACTGATTTTAGAGTCAGGAGGATTGATTAATCCGATAATTGTCCGCCGAAACGGTATGGATGCTTACGAAATAGTAGACGGAGACTTTGAATACTACGCGGCGGCGAGAGCAAAGGAAATAGATGCTCTCAAAGGCGAGACAATTGGAGCATTCATCCTGGAAGAAGAAAATGAAGGAATTCTCCTCGAACAACTTGAAATTCTCAGAAAAACCGCAATCACTGAGAATCCGACTGTAAGTGTGGTTCCGCAACCGTCCTCCAGCTTTGAACAGCGGCTGACCAATATTGAAACTCGATTGGAAAACAGAATTAATGAATTGAAAGCCGAGTATACGCAGGAAAAACAGGCGTTGATAGAGAGGGTTAAAGATGTTGAAAGTCGGATTCCAAAACCTGTTCCGCTGTTGGAAGCACTCAACACTCAAGATAAATTCAAATTGGCTACAAATTTGAAAAATGCTGGCATAAAAGCTCAAACAATAGAACAAATCATCAAAGAGCGAGATTTGCAGCAGTTTGCATCTTTTGACAATGTGTTGGAACGCATGAAAGGTAAAGGGTTAGGCGAGAAAACAATGATTAAGCTTATTGACAAGTGGCAAAAATATTTATAAGCTTTCAGCCATCTCAATTGCATTTTTGGGGCGCTCAAAGCCCGCCCGACAAAAGTTGAAAAACCCGATATGACTCGGCGGTTGAAACCCATCCTATACAAACTTCCGTCCCTCTCGCTTGAGACTAAAGAATAAAGGGGATATTAAAGCTGGCTTTCGTATAAATCGCAATTTCGATCGCCACTCGCAACGCCAGCCCGATCGCCCTGACGCCAAAAAAAGTAAAGATGAGTAAAGCACTGTATCCTTGGTGTCCCACAGCCAGTTAAACTCATCACAGTAGCTTTTTTAGGAATTGCAGTAACTTTTGCCGTAGCTTGCGGGGCGGGACGCCATCGCCCGGGCTGTCACCGCACAGCCAGTCACACAGTTACAGCAGCAACGCCATATCTCCCCCAGATAACCGAGTTCGATCGCAGACGGGGAAGACTCAGCCCAAGAAACCCTTTAACTTACCACGGTCTGGGTAAGGTGTTTGTCTCGCACCTTACAATTAGAGTCCTTGGGTTAGTCCTGCATCCCTTAAAACGCAGGCTGTAAAGTGCAAACATCCATAAATACCTACACACCAGATTTTAATGACAAAAGGGGACTTGTAACAAGATGGATCGATCGTCCGATCAAAACCGAATAGTTGAATATTTGCGGATTAAGCCAATTAGTCACAGTCAGATTTACACTTCCCAAATTGCAGTACCAGAGCTTCAGAAGGGCGAAATTCCTCGCGAACGCCGCGAAGCTCTCAGGAGAAGTCTGATCGAGCAAGGCAGCAATTTGATTCCTTTAATTGTACGTCGAACAGAAGCTTACAGCAACGAAGAAGAATATGAAGTTGTTTGCGGCTCAGATTGGTGTATTGTTGCTAAAGAACTCGGCATCGAGCAAATGTGGGCGTGGGTATTTGAAATGACCGACGAGGAGGTAGCTGTTGCTCAAGCAGAGATGGAACATTTAGCTCCGCAACCGACTCAGAAACCTGCACAAATTGAGACTCTACTGCAAGAATTTGAGCTATCATTTCAAAAAAAGGTAGAGAGTCTAACAAAACAAATAGAACAATCTGTTAAAAAAAATGAAGACCTGCTAAAAAAGCACGTAAAAGCCCTGACTGAGCATAATTTTGAGCGTAACCAAATAGAACAGATTAAGCATTTGCTCGAACAAGTGGAAAAAGCATTTCATGAAAAGGTAGATAAAATGGCTAAAAAAATTGAACAATCGAGCAGCAACCTTCCGCCAACATCGGCTGTTATTTCTGAGGTAAATCTTGAAGGTGCTTTGAGACAGTTGGATGAACTGGAAAGACTGCTGTCAATAAAATTAGAACGCACAGTCCAAACAATTAATCAGTTTGTTTCCGAGGCCATTGAAGACGTAGAAAATGACCTGAAAAATCAAATTGAAACGCTCCGCGCCCAACTGGGAGCCGCAGCGACTAACTCAGAAAGACAGCCCGAGGTACAGCCGAAGAAGCAGTCAAAAACACAGTCGAAGAAGCAGTCGAAAGCACAGCAGAAACCTCAGTTACCGCAGTTGCAGTTAGAGTTGCCGTTTCCGTCCCCTTCCCCAGAAGAAGACTACGAAAGTCTTTCGCTGAGACGGTTGAAGGCGATCGGCAAAGACAGGAAAGTGCGGGGCTACGCGCGCATGAAACGACCGGAAATTCTGGCGGCTCTCAGACAAGCTGACGGCAGATAAAAGGGTAGTTGCTAATAGTTAAAAACTAATTATTGGCTGTTCGATCGCGTTTTTGAGCAAAAAGCGCGATCGGGCTTTCAGAATCGTCCTCGGCAGAGATATGAAAAGCTTGCTAAAATAGACACAAAACCTCTTACTCCTCACCAAGCAGCCATGTCCGCAACCGCAGAATTAGCTACTACCCAAGAGATACTAGAACAAGAGATACCAGAAAATGTTATCTTTCCTTCAGGCGATTTATACAGTGACGAACCTCCCGTGGAAACAGAACTGCATCTCCGACAAATAATCCTACTCCTCAACTGTCTAGAATGGCTGTGGCGAGATAGAAACAATTTTTATGCTGCTGGAAACCTCACCATTTATTACAGTCCCAAGCAACTCAAATCGAAAGACTTCCGAGGCCCAGACTTTTTTGTGGTACTCGGAACTGAACGAAAAACTCGGAAAAGCTGGGTAGTTTGGGAAGAAGAGGGAAAGTACCCCAATATTATCGTTGAAATCCTGTCTCCCAAAACAGCGGATATAGACAAAAACTTTAAAAGACAACTCTATCAAGATACTTTTCGCACTCACGACTACTTTTGGTTTGACCCAGAAACTTTAGAATTAGCTGGGTTTCATTTAGTTGACGGGGAATATGAACCAATTGCACCGAACGAATTCGGACATCTGCGGAGTCAGCAGCTCGATTTGAGTCTCGGAATTTGTGGCGGAAAATTGCGTTTCTTTACCGCAGAAGGAGAGCTTGTCCCTACTCCTGAAGAGGTTGCAGAAAGGGAGACTGAACGAGCCGACCAAGAGGCTCAACGAGCCGGACAAGAAGCTCAACGATCCGATCGCCTGGCCGCGAAACTGCGAGAATTAAATATTGATCCCGATACAATTTAGCGATCGTCCTTTCCTTCAAGTTTCCTGTATTTAAGCGCGTTTAGGCGATCGCATATCCCGTATGTTGCCGAACATGATACGGATGAAACCCTAAAACTATCTTGTCTTTAGGCACTCCTAATTCTACAAGTTCTGGGGTAATTCCCGTTTCTATACCATCTTGTTGAATCCAGATTTTGCCGTCGATAATTTCCACATGGACGACACACCCGTGAATTCTTTGAGGCCCTTGCCAGCCTTCGTGCATCAATAAAAAATTGTTTTGTTCGCTATCAACAATAACGCTGTTTTTAACTTGTCCGTAACTGTTAGGAATACTGGCATAACTCTCTAAAACAGTGCGAACAATTTGGCGATATTCATCTAGTCTATCCATCTGATAATTATCTCCCTGGATGAATCAAAAACAATTAGTTTTAGTCTTTTTTTTCGTAACAAAAGTTGCCCCAGTGGCTCCGAAAAAATATCTAGATAAACTTCTTCCCGAACAGCCAGATAGATATTACGTTCGGGTTCCGAAAGCTCTAGGATATCTTCGTAGACAATATACTGTCCAAGAGCTTCTTCTAAGTCATGAACGGGTGAAATACTCAAAAAACTTTTTACTTCTACAGCAATTTTGCGACCTTGCTTTTCGGCAGCCAGTATTTTTTCTGCACCCAAATCGACGAATAGTGAACGATCGCCAATTTCTAGAGTTAAGGGATCATTTGTTATCGTCCACCCGTCTTTTTCTAGAGCTGTTCTGACAGTATTGTGGTAGATGTCTTTTGCTGGCATATTTTAAGCTGAACCATCAAATCTCACCCTAATTATAGAATAACATAAGAGTTTTGAAAACTGATAACTCATCAATTCAAACTACTTACTGCCGCGTGTATCTGTGCTTCACCCCAATCGGAAAATACTCCGCATCGCCCATCGCAGTTAATGTCACCACAGGTAACTGATATTCTGGCGGCACGTAATTAGCAAATTCGCTGTTTAGCCGCCGCAATTGCGCGAGAATTGAAGATGCGATCGCCTCCTGCATCTCCGCGTCGCCCTCCACCCCCGCTGCTAATTCCACAACCACCGATAAAAACCGATTTTGATCGGGATTTTCCTTGACTTGCAGCACAAATTTTCCAGTCACCCATTCCCGAATGGTGGGAACTTCTAAACCTACGGTGACATTTTCCGGGTAAATGTTGGCACCGAAATAGGAAACGGTAAAGTGCGATCGCCCGAATACATAGACAAAGGGCAAGCAGCGAATTCCTCTGGGGAAATCAGAAACTTTCATAGCTGCTGCTTGCTGCAAATGCGCCACAGGGTTAAATCCCCATTCAGCCAAAAAATTGAGCATTGCTTCGTAACAAATTAAACCGCCGTTATCCGAGATGTGATAGCGTATTAGCGGGATGCCATTGTCGCCAGAAAATAACAGCGTGCCGTCATTATTCACTTCAAAAAAGCGACTTTTCGGATCGTACTGCACCAGCGTTGGCAACCGCGATTCCCCGAATAAATTGCGTGCTGCTTCCGGCTTCTTTGCTAAAAAGCGGCGGATGCAAATGCTCAGCGGTGTCTCGTTGCCCAAAACGCCCGCGTCTGCCGTACCGTAAAGGCTCGCAGAGTTGTAATATAGATTGTCAGAATTAGTGCGATCGCTCACCAAACTCCGCCATTCTTCGCTAAACACTTCCCCGGCAAACACCATCTTAATTCGGTATTTTTGCCACTCCACACCGCCAGCAATTCCGCTATCAATCACATCCTTGATAAACGGCGGATATCCCAACAATACTACTTGCTCGAAATGCTCCCCAAGTTCCTGCACAACTCGGAATATTTCAGTCTTATTATTCCCGGGCGTCACAACTGTAACTGGATAGCCCTTACTCGCTAGATAGCGGCAGCAATTCGCCGTGTACATTCCGCCTACCCAAGTTCCCAACGCAAAGCAAATGACAGCTAAAGTTGAGCGATTGTCGGCGTAAAAACTGTCGTGAAATATTTGTTCAAAACGAGCGGCAATTTGCAACTCGTCGCTGATAAAACGCGGCCAAAATGTCGGGTTTCCTGTCGAACCCGATGAAACAGCAATGAAATCGCAAGTTTCTAATTTGCCCTGATAGCACAACTGAGGTAGCGGGTGACAGCGTAAATAATTCTCTTTGGTAATTAGCGGCAATTTTTGGAATTCTTCAAAGGTTTGAATTGAGGCGGGATTGATGTTGAGTGCAGCTAGGAAAGTCTGGTAAGCTGGTACTGTGGCCGCGACTTTTTGGAAAAGCGCGATCGCCCCGGATTCGGCAACTCGATTCTGCTGGTGTTGCAATCGTTCCTCAAGCGGCGCCCTCAAAAACTCTTCAAACCCCCCCATTGCTCGCTGACGCTGTTCTGGCTGCATGATTGGCTCCTTAAAATGGATATTTTGCACCTCGATCGCTCAAGATTCAATTAGTAGCGCGGCGCGACCCGATCGCACATTGGGCTGGACACTAAAAATTTGAACACATTTTGAGGTCGATCGAAAATATGTCGCACTGGATAAACTTCAATAGCACGAAACCGCTGTTTTCACAATAACCACAGGGGATAGCCAAGCTGCCGCTCGACTAATAAACACTGACACACTATGTCAAGATTAATTCAGCGATCGCCCAAAACTCCTAGTCTCAGTCAAGCGTGAAAATCCGACGCAGCAAGTTCCAATGAACAATCCCATCTACCCCGGCATAACTCTCAACAACCACTACCGCATCGTCCGCGAATTGGGACACGGAGGCTTCGGGCGCACCTACCTAGCTGAAGATGCCCACCGATTTAACGAACCCTGCGTTTTAAAAGAATTTGCGCCCCAAGTACATGGAAGTTACGCTTTACAAAAATCCGAGGAACTGTTCGAGCGGGAAGCAGGAGTGCTCTACAAGCTGCAACACAATCAAATCCCCCGCTTCCGCGAACTCTTCCGCGTCAGTATCAGCGATCGAGGCTACCTATTTCTCGTCCAAGACTACGTGCCCGGCCAAACCTACCGCTTTCTGCTCGACGCTCGCAAGCGTCAGGGTTTGCGGTTCATAGAAGCAGAAATCAATCAACTGCTGCTCCAGATTTTGCCAGTGCTCGAATACATTCACTCTTTGGGAGTGCTTCACCGCGACATCTCCCCCGACAACCTGATTCTGCGGAGTTCTGACGGAATGCCAGTGCTCATCGACTTCGGCGGAGTAAAACAAGTCGCCGCCACCGTAGAGTCTCTTTTCGCTGAGGCTAACGGCGCTCCCGGCCCCGCGACTCGCATCGGCAAGCTCGGCTACGCTCCCGTCGAACAGATGCAGATGGGCATTGTCTCTCCCCACAGCGATTTGTACGCTCTGGCGGCCACGGTTTTGGTGTTGCTGACGGGGAAGGAACCGCATCAGTTGCTCGACAGCCAAACGCTGAATTGGAACTGGCGGGCGGAATGTTCTCTGTCTCCCAATTTGTCCCTGGTGCTCGATAAAATGCTTGCTCAACAGCCGAGCCAGCGTTACTCCTCGGCTCGCGAGGTAATGCTCGCTCTCTCCGGCAATCCCCCTTTACAGCCGCCTTTGCCGCCAGCCCCGGATTTTGGGATCGCGCAGCCGCCGGATCTCTCGCCTATACCCGTGCCCGCCCCCGCGCCAAAACTGCCGGGAACTCCGGTGCGAGTTGCTGCTATTGGCAATCAGCAAAAAATGCCTGCTTGGAAAATGGTTTTGTTCGTGGTGGCGGTGCTCTCAAGTATGGGGGGAGTTGGCTGGTTGGCGGGCAATTCTTTGTTAAATCTACAATCAAAAGTACAGAAAGTTCCCCAGCCTCCAAACCCGAAGCAGCAGCAAGAAGATGCTTTGCAAGATCGCTTTGTAAAGCTCAAAATTGACGATCGATTCTATAACGGTTACGTCAACCTTGTGGACGAGACTTTCTATGCCAAATACCCGGAATTGGGGGGACGATTGTTAAAAGAAGGCGAAGAAGATCGCCAATGGCGCGAAAGGTGGCAGAAAATCGGCGAGGAGTTGCTCGATAAGCTGGAAAACCTCAGCAGCGACGCTAGAGCGCGGTTGGGCAGTTACGACACCACAGATATCGATCGCTGGAAAACTGAGGTTAACAACCTGAATTTGAGCAGTCGGGCTTTGTACGATTTGGCTGATGCTAGGTTCTTTTATTGGTTTCCACAACAGCCGCGCGATCGCAATCTCATTGGTTTGCCGATCGGACAAATTTGGCAAGCAATTACCGCCGACGAACTCGAAGCCTTACAAGCTGGAGCAACTATCGAAAGCGTTGAATTTGACCGCCTCTCGAACAGCAAACGCCTCACAGGCAATCTCAAACCCGGAGAAGGGAAAGCTTACATTGCCAGGTTCGCTCAAAATCAAACTTTGCGCGTGAATTTGCAAGCACCGCGCAAATCTACTCTACTGTCAATTTATACTCCGGGGCGGACAAAGGGCGCGCGAGCTTTGCTGGAAGATGCAGAGGGGCTTAGTTGGTCTGGATTGCTGGATGATGCTGGTTATTATGAATTCGTGGTAGTTTCTCAAGCATCTGAGCCGAGCGCTTACGAGTTGAACCTGACGGCGGAATAACTGCTATTGACGCTCTCTATCCACCCAGGCAATAATAAGGTAATACCAATCAGACAAGTTGTCGGGTTCAAACAAAGAATATGCTGAGATTCGCGATCGTAGCTTTAGTGACTTTTGGGTTAGTATTAGTGACTGCACTAGGTTTACATCCGGCCAATGCGACAGTCAGCACTCCCGAATTTTATGCTTGGAACTTTGCCTCTGTAGGCAGTAGCGAGCTGGTTTGTAAAAAGACCGTGGTAGTTCCGCAAGACCGGATAATTCCGTCATCATCCATGCACGCTGTCACTATCAATTCTGCAATTGTAGATGAAAAGTTTTGCGCGAATTCCACTAAGCCCGTGAATTAAGGTCGTGGATAATATGATTTCCGGTTAGAGAAGCATAATTAAGTTCTCCGTTAGTCGATTTGAGAGTTGAGATTTTAGATTCACTTCACAGATGAATCTGGCAGGTTGAACCTTAATCTAAAATTTTATCTCTCCACGACTGTTGTCTGAAAGCAAGTATCCTTTTTTGGGCGCGCTCAGGACTCTGCCTCCTGATTCATCCATTGAGATAAGACTATAGTTGTCAGTACAAATACAGACTAATTATGAATAATTAACCGGAAATCATATAAGTGATTGCCTGCATCCGCGCACTTAAACTGTTAGCTGAATTTTTTTTTATGAGAAATCTCGGCTATTTTGTAATAAAAGTTTATTCAACGATTCGGGCGCAACAGTTTTCTGCTCTTGAAAAAGATCGAAATCTTCCCTATTTGGGCAGTTATTTGATTGTGACTTAAGAACCGAGGAGAAATATTCAGCCATTTGGCTTATCATTTATTGGCTAATTAGCTGAAGTATTAATTTGCTAGTTTGAGTATGCTAGAGTTAGTCAGGTTCAGATATATAGTGCCATCTGTTATCTAAGTATCATGCTCAAAATTTTGGTGATTGAAGACGACGAATTAATCCGGGAAACTCTTCTGCAACTCCTGGAATCTCACAGCTACCGGGTCATTGCGGCTGAAAACGGTCGAGCTGGGGTGCAGATGGCACTTTCGGAGATACCCGATTTAATTTTGTGCGATGTGCAGATGCCGGAACTCGACGGTTATGACGTGTTGCGGACTCTGCGGCAAAACTCGCTAGCTGCAACAATTCCATTTATTTTCCTCACGGCTCAAAGTGATAAAACCGATTTTCGTCGGGGGATGGATTTGGGGGCAGACGATTACCTGACAAAACCGTTTACCAAGGCTGAATTGCTGGGAGCCATTGCTTCTCGCGTCTTGAAACGGCAAACTATTACTCAACCGCTGACAGTCGCGCTTCACCAAGCAGAAGCCAGACTCAAAGATTTAGTTAACGACTCCACCAAGGTTACGACTCTCTCTCCTGAAAAGTTTGCTCTCGAAGCTTTGCTGCGCCACGCTTTGGCACAAGGTGAGTTTCAGGTATACTATCAGCCACAAGTGAATATTGCTACCGGCCAAGTTATCGGCGCGGAAGCTTTAGTGCGCTGGCAAAATCCCGATCGAGGTATAATTTCTCCCGTCGAATTTATTCCCTTAGCAGAAGAAACAGGTTTAATTATTCAGATTGGGGAGTGGGTACTGCTTTCAGCTTGCGCTCAAGCCGCTAGTTGGGTGGCTGCAGGGTTTTCGCCCTTTACAATATCAGTAAATTTGTCTGCGCGACAGTTGTCAGACCCGGAACTCAAGGCGCGAATCGTGCAAATATTGGAAACTACAGGTTTAGATCCTGCTAATTTAGAATTAGAAATGACCGAAAGCGCTTTGGTGGAAAATGCGACAGTAGCAGGCGCTACTTTAAACGAACTTAAAGCTCTAGGAATTCGGATTGCTATTGACGACTTCGGCACCGGTTACGCTACTTTAGGATATCTCAAGCAATTTGCTTTTGACAGTTTAAAGATCGATCGAATTTTCGTCCGTAATGCCAACGAAGATACTCAAAATGCTGCTATTACTACAGCAGTAATTTTACTGGGTCACAGTTTGAATATGACTGTAATTGCTGAGGGAGTGGAAACAGAAGCAGAACTAGATTTTTTGAAACAACATCAGTGTGATATCATGCAGGGCTATCTGTTCAGCCGCCCCGAACCAGCAGCGATAATTGAAAGTATGTTGGTTGCCGGCCCGAGTTTGTTCGCGCCGTCCCCAGCAGCAGGACATGCTGGCGTTGTCCCTTTTGTACCTGTGTCCGAACCCGAAAAATCTAAAAACCTTTCAATGTCGGGTCTAGGAATAGTGTAAGTGTCACCAAGATTTCTGTATAATAGGATAAAATTCTTTCTTTTACCTTCTATTTTCTGCATAAAAGTTGACGCTACCTCATAAAAAGTTGTAGCTTTTGATGATCGGCGAATCAAAGAAGGAGATTGTTCCCCATATTCCTCTACTGCTTCCCCTTTTATGCGCTCGGCGCCCCTAATTGGAATATTTGAGAAATTGTGGCGTCTTGAAATTGCGAGCCTTCATCAAGTGGCAGCAGGTAAACTCATTTAAGTTCCTACTTTGGGACTGGCAGTTTCAAGAACTGTCCAACTGGAATTGGTGCAAGCCTGTCATGGAAAGAATATTAGTGGTTGACGACGAAGCAGACTGTCAAACAGTCTTAGCAATGTACTTGGAAAGTCAAGGATATCGGGTGGAATGCGCTACTTCCGGGGTTGAGGCGCTCTCGATTTTTGAAAATGCCCCCCCAGATTTGGTAATTTCAGATGTCATGATGCCGGAAATGGACGGGTTTGAGTTTTGTCGCCGTTTGCGAACTACCCGTTTGGGACAGTTAGTCCCCTTTATATTTTTGTCGGGTCAAGGCGAGTTGGAGTCAAAAGTTGAAGGTCATTCGATCGGAGCTGACGATTATCTGGTAAAACCTTTTCAGTCTGAAGAAATCTTAGCTAAGGTAAAAGCGCAGTTAGAACGCTCTCACCGCATTCACGCCGAGATTGTCCGACTGCTTCAAACTTCTAGCAGGGCGGTGGAACCACAAGTGGTGGCAGTATTGCCAGCACCTGCACCTTTGCCTTTAACACCAGCCGAGGAAAGAGTTTTTTGGGAAGTAATCCAGGGTTATACTAACAAACAAATTAGCGATCGGCTGTTTATTAGCCCCCGGACTGTGCAAGCTCATTTAGGCAGTATTTTCAGTAAATTACAGTTAGAAAATCGTGCCCAGCTTGTGAGATTTGCCCTAGAAAGAGGATACAAACCACCTCAAACTTAGCTCGGAGATCAACATAGGGTGCGCCAGCCAGTCAGTGGATTTTAGATTTTAGATTTTAGATTTTAGATTTTAGATTTACTCTAGAGATTCATCTGGGAGCTGGAACTTTAGTCTAAAATTTTGATCTTTCCACGGCTAAAGTCGGGGGCTTCTATCCGTTTTTGGGCGGCATCAAAAAGCCCCGTAGCTGCCAAAAAAATGGAGGCTGACGCACTCAGCAAGCAGATTATTCCACATTGAAAACACAATAAGGAAAATTAGTTATCACGCAAACCCCTGACCCCAAATTCGTACCTCGCAAGTTGGCACGTTGCAAATCTGCCTGCCGCACGTTATTCGCCGCATCAATATTTGTCCCGGTCAATTGAGCCCCAGGAAGCCTAGTATTTGACAAAATAGCATTCTGCAAATTAGTATCGCGCACATCGGCGAAAGACATATCGGCTCCGCTTAAATTTGCACGATGCAAATTAACTCTAAACAACAGCGATCGCCTCAAATCGGCATTCGACAAATTAGCTTGCAGCAGATAAGCTTCCCCAAGATTCGCATTAAAAAGTTTAGCACCGCGCAAATCCGCACTCGTCAGATTCGCTCGCCCCAAAAAAGCATTAGACAAATCCGCATTTCGCAGATTAGCCCCATTCAATTCAGCACCGTACATCTCGGCATTAACTAAGTTAGCATTTGCCAAATTAGCATCACTTAAATCCGCTTCTAGCAAATTAGCTTCATAGAGATTTGCTCCGCTTAAATCCGCTCCTCTTAAATTAGCTCTGTACAAGCTAGCCTTGAACAAATCAGCATTTCTCAAGTCACAGCCCTCGCACTCTTTACTTTCCAGCAATTGCCTAACATGATCTGGATTTTGAGCTTTAACGGGAGCTGGCAGCCCAAACAAAGCTAAACAGGCCGTTACAGTTGCCAAGAGTTTAAGTTTCACAAACAAACCTCACTGCTACTTCAAACAAATTATACTAGCAAACTGTAGGCTTTAAACCTATATCCTTTCTCCTTCTCTCTTTTCTCTTGCTCTGCATTCTCTGCGCCCTCTGCGGTCAATCTTCAAAAACATGATTCGCAGCCAAGGATTTATACCTGCTTCCAGCAAGGCGGGCTTTGCCCGCCCTACTTAACTTAATTAAGCTTCATCTAAAGCAGCAACACCAGGCAATTCCTTACCTTCGAGCAGCTCCAAACTAGCACCGCCACCAGTAGAAATGTGGCTCATTTGTTCACCTAAATTCAACTGTTCCACAGCCGCCACCGAGTCACCACCACCGATAATTGTGGTAGTACCAGTTTTAGTAAGTCCAGCCAAAGAATGAGCGATTCCTTCAGTTCCCACAGCAAACTTCTCCATCTCAAACACGCCCATCGGCCCGTTCCAGATTACAGTTTTGCAATCGGCCAAAGCATCTTGGAAAGTTTTCACAGAATCGGGGCCAATATCCAAACCCATCCAACCGTCGGGGATGCTTTCAACAGAGACAGTTTGAGTGTTAGCATCAGCAGCAAACTTGTCAGCAACTACCACATCAGTAGGTAACAGAAAAGTAACTCCCCGTTCCTTCGCCTTAGCTTCCAAAGACTTAGCCAATTCCAGCTTGTCCTCTTCCACCAAAGACTTGCCAACGCTCAAACCGCGAGCTTTGTAGAAGGTGAAAACCATGCCACCGCCCAACAGCAGTTTGTCGCACTTTTCGAGCAGTTTTTCAATGACTCCAATCTTGCTGGAAACCTTAGAACCGCCGATAATAGCAGCTAAAGGACGCTGAGGATTGTCGATCGCACTGCCGAGATATTGCAGTTCCTTCTCCATCAAAAACCCAGCCACAGAAGGACTCAGATACTTAGTAACGCCCTCTGTAGAAGCGTGAGCCCGGTGAGCCGTACCAAAAGCATCGTTGACATACAAATCGGCCACAGAAGCTAAATTCTTAGCAAATTCCGGGTCGTTTGCCTCCTCCTCTGGGTAGAAGCGCACATTTTCTAGCAAAACCACATCGCCATCTTGCATCGCGGCGACTGTAGCAGCGACTTCATCGCCGATGCAGTCATCAGTCTTTTTGACTTCTTTACCCAACAATTCCGACAGCCGTTTAGCAACCGGTGTCAAGCGCAACTTCTCCGTCACACCCTTGGGACGGCCGAAGTGGCTGCACAAAATGACCTTAGCACCCTTGGACGCTAAATCTTGAATTGTCGGCAGAGCCGCCCGGATGCGAGTATCATCGGTGATATTGCCGTTGTCGAGCGGCACGTTAAAGTCCGCCCGCACCAGTACCCGTTTGCCCGATAAGTCCGATGCCGATAAATTTGCTACAGTTTTTTTTGTCACAGGATTAACCTCCTAATATGTGTGTTTTTGTGGAATTCCGTTGAAATGGCGGCACTGGTCACTTGCACTTGGGCCTCGGACGCATTCAACCGCGTCCGTACAAAAAACGGAAGATGAAACAAACGGCACTGATTGGCTCAACGTAAACATTTTATCGGAGTCCGCGTCCCGGAGATGCGCAGTATGTTCAAGACTGTCTTATTTCCTGTAGATCAAAGCCGAGAAGCCCGCGAAGCTGCCGAAAAGGTGGTCAATATCGTGAAAACCTACGCCTCTCGCTTAGTTATTCTCTCGGTAGTCGAGCCCCCAGCCGAGGAGGCCGGCGCCCCGGCGCGAGAGGTGATGACTTCCCCCGAAGCCGTCGCCAAACTTCTTTCTGAGGCCCAATCGATGTTTTCCCAGCAGGGAATTGAAGCTGAAATCATCGAACGGGAAGGCAAACCTGCTTTCACGATTTGCGATGTGGCTGACGAAATTGGGGCCGATTTGATTGTGATGGGCTGTCGGGGGATGGGTTTAACCGATGAGGGGGCGTTTGACAGCGTTACCAATCGGGTGATCAATCTGTCTCCTTGTGCAGTTTTGATTGTGCCTTAAGGAAGGAAGAAGGAAGAAGGAAGAAGGAAGAAGGAAGAGGGAAGAAGGAAGAAGGAAGAGGGAAGAAGGAAGACGGAATAAGGAAGAAGCCAGAAAGAAAACTCTTTCTTTTTACTTAATTTCAGCAGTGTAAGTTAGATACCTAACAGCTTACTTTTTCATTTTCCCTTTTTCATTTTTTCTTTTCCCTCTTCCCTCTTGCCTCTTCCCTCTTCCCTCCTTACTTCTTGATTCCTTACTTCCTGATTGCCTCCCTAGTTCCTTCCTTTGTGATTCTCTCTTTCCTTACACTCATCGTAAGGATTCAGGTGGTGGGTATTGACAAGTGTGATCCTGGAAAGTAGAATATAGCAATTATGAAAAAAAACCTGCC
>NZ_JAUBUG010000168.1:0-2565 GCF_036705345.1 Microcoleus sp. B3-D2 | reverse complement strand
CCTGAAGTTTGTTCGCCATATTGGATTTCCTCTACTTTTACCCTATATTTTAGTGTACCTTCATAGTGAATTGGTATTAGACTTTGAACTAACCAACGGATGTAAATTGTCAGCGCTCAACCGTTGGGTAAAAATGGCCCAAATAATCCCGTGGGATGAATTTGAATCAGAATATGCGGCTAACTTCCCGACATAAAAGGGTGCACCAGCCAAATCTTTTCGGATGGCGTTGGGAGCATTAATCATCACAGAAAAACTGGGAATTAGCGATCCGGAAACAATAGAACAGATCCGGGAAAACCCCTATCTACAATACTTTATTGGTCAATCAAGCTACAGTAACGAGCTACCCTTTGACCCATCTCTCTTAGTTCATTTTCGGCAAGGAATTAGTCCGAACCTAATTAATAAAGTCAACGAACGAATGGTTAATAAAATCCGATACATCACCCCAGTTAAACCAGAAAAAAAAAAGGATTCGGACGCCAAAAATGAGTCACCCAATCGTGGAAAACTAATCATAGATGCAACCTGCGCTGAGCGCCGATATTACCTATCCGACCGACTTAGGACTATTAAACAGAGCCAGAGTTCACACCGAAAAAATCATAGATATCCTGTATAAACAGCTCAAAGGTCAAATCCAGAAAAAACCAAGAACCTACCGTAATCTCGCCCGAAAAGATTACTTATTAATAGCCAAACAAAGAAGACCATCCCGCAACAAAAAGAGACAGGCAATTAAAAAACAACTTCAATATATCAAAAGAAACCTCGCTCATATTGAACAGCTAATAGAGTCAGGGGCGACCCTCGAACGCCTGAGCAAAAAGCAATATAAAACCTTGCTAGTCCTCACAGAGGTCTATCGCCAACAGCAATGGTTATTTGATAACAATAAACAGAGTATTGAGGAGAGAATAGTAAGTTTAATTCAGCCCCACATCCGCCCCATAGTCAGAGTAAAAGCCGGAAAAGGCGTAGAATTTGGAGCTAAACTATCAGCGAGCTGTTTTGAAGGATATGTATTTTTAGACCGGATGATCTGGGATAATTTTAACGAATCAGGAGACCTAAAATCACAAGTAGAAGCATATCATAGCTTCACAGGATATTATCCAGAGTCCGTTCATGCCGATCGAATTTATCGTACAATAGAAAACCGAGCTTGGTGTCATGAAAAAGGCATTAGAATCAGCGGACCGCCTTTAGGAAGGCCTCCAGTAAATATCAGTAAAGAGAAAAAGAAGCAAGCATTGGAAGATGACAGAATTAGGAATGCGATTGAGGGTAAATTCGGGGAAGGTAAACGAAGATTCGGTCTCAATCGTATCATGGCAAAACTTGATAATACTTCACAAACAACTATTGCTATCCTGGGGGGGTGACAACCCCGTTAGAAGCTAGACAAGGTAAGGCGTTGACCCACTTGTGGTAAAAAAAGATAGGCCCGTTCAAAGTACCGACGACCTATCACAAATTATGTTACCTCTATTTTATCAGACGCATCTCCAGCAACACTTAACTCGTACTCAGTTTTTAGTATTAAGTATCCTGCTCAATCTACTGCAATCGTCCAGACAAGTTAAGTTGGAGCAATTAGCGCGAGTGTTTCCCTACCCGATTACTGCCGAAAGCCGGCGTCGGAAATTACAAAGGTTCTTGGATTTACCTCAATTGACCCTCCGCCAGATTTGGTATCCCCTGATAACTTATTGGTTAACCACCTATTGCCAAGTGGGTCAGACTTTATCAATTGTCATCGATCGCACCCAATGGGGATATATAAACTTGACGAGTGGTAAGCCTGGTTTGGGAGAAGAGAGCTATCCCTTTATCCTGGTCCCTGTTACCCAAGCTAGGAAGTAGTAATTTGACAGCAACATTGGGATGCGCTCTCAGAAATTTTACCGCTTTTGAAAGATTATAAAGTAGTGGTTTTAGGAGACCGGGAATTTTGCTCGGTCGAGCTGGCTAACTGGATCGGGGAGGCAGGTGTATATTTTTGTTTACGGCTTAAATGCTCTCTTTGTATCGAAACCGAACCTCAAATCTGGAAGCCGTTGAAGCAGGTAGGATTAGTTCCCGGAATTTCTCTCTATTTCCCTGGAGTCAAAGTCAGAAAGACTCAACCGATAGGGGGATTTGATGTGGCTTGTAAATGTCCAAGAAAATATCGGGGCATATCGGTTAAGGAGGGTTGGTTTATCCTGACAAATTTAGGTTCTCTCAATAGTGCGGTCGCTGCCTACAAAAAGCGGATGGGAATTGAAGAGATGTTCCGAGATTATAAAAGTGGAGGTTATTATTTAGAGGGAACTGGCTTAAAAGGTAAGCGACTGATGACCCTCATTTTATTAATAGCACTCGCTTATAGTAATGCTGTAATGCAAGGGACAACCCTGAAAATGAAATCGGTCAAAAAGTATATTGTTCGTCCTAAACAATCAAAAAGAAAGTATCAGAGGCGGAGTACCTTTGGCAGCGGTCTAGTACAGCACGGCGAAAATAAGCAGACCATTAAATAGCCAAAACTTTGCCCTTATATGTCCACTTAAAAGGTTG
>NZ_JAUBUG010000010.1:89977-115424 GCF_036705345.1 Microcoleus sp. B3-D2 | reverse complement strand
GACATTTTCGGGTTCTATATTTTTCACTTCGTTCAAGTCAGTTACATCATACCTCATCTTTCTGAGAAAGGCTATATGTAGATTTTGAATAATTCTATATGCTTTGAAGTTGCTAGGTTTGCGATACACCCAAATACTTATTACGAGGAGATTTGGTCGCATTTACTACCAGTCAAAACGGTATAATATTAAACCGCCACAGTGAGGACTGCCATCCTCACTACAAAAGTGATTCAAATTATTCAGCGAGAATTGATATGATTGCAGATTGAGTCCGATCAAATCGTTGATTTCGATCGCGCCTGCGTCTCTAATTACAATTGCATTGGGGTCCAGTCGCCCTCGTTACGTTCCACACCCTCCATTAAATCACTCTCCTTAATTAGCAAACAGTCGATCGCGCCCACCGCCGTTGCTGAGTGTATCACTATATCGATCGGCATAACACGAACCAAGTCCGCTGTTTTGAGTCAGAGAACTATGCGCTTTTGGCAATTGACTTCTGTATGGTTCGAGGTAATCCGAACTGAGGATAACAAAGCCTAATTGCAGTTGGCCGGAGCGGCCGCCAGAAGTTGTGCGAACTTTGTCAATTTCTCTAAGGATAAAGGCATATTTTTGAAGTGCCGAGGTAAATTTCTCGATGCAGTCAGATTCCCCAGCCCAAATTCTGGAAACAAAATATCCACCTTCATTGATGCTGGAGTCCTTGAATACAAAGCTTTTGGATGGGGGATTTGCGTATTCCGAGGCTGGAGTCGTTTCCCTTAAAGAAGTGAACATATTCCGTCCTCCAAAAGTGAGTTGAGCGCTAGATGAAGCGCTGGACTCTGACCGCCAGAAGCTGCCAGCTACCTTGTTTATTTCGCTCATTCTTATTTAACCTATCTATCAGTTTCCCCTATTTCTGCCGCACTGCCATCCGCGATCGCACGGAATTTATATTCTGCGTGTTTTCCCGGACTTCCGGCAAACGCGAAATTACCTATCGATCCCATATCCTATCCGTGATACCACTTTCAAAAAAAAATCCAACTGTAAGCAGGTGCTTCAAACCTCGATAGTATTCAGTCATTCCCCTCTCTAAAATCTAAAAGGGTATGACAGACAGTTAATTGATTGGCCTCGCAACTGCACCGCTCAAGATTCTGTGGAAGATGGCGGTTTTTTCCCGGAATTGCGAATATTAATAATCTTGTTGAGCGCCTCAAACCAAAAAGCAGCCCCCATAGAAATAGCTACGCCGCTCAATATCCAACCAAACAATTTTATTATCAAAGCCGACCACAATAAATTCCCCTGCTTATCTCGTTCTAAGCTGTTCTGTTCGCTCCATCCAAAAGGCAGAGCTACCTGATCCAAAGCTCGATCGACATCGTGTTGAACTTTTGTCAGACTGGTTAAATTATTTGATTTAGTCTTAGCATTGTTTGCCACCAACTGCTGAGCGTACAAATTAACATTCGATCGCAGCATCGAATCCTTCGATAACCGATTAATAATATTAATGGTATCAGCATTAGCAGCGACAGAGATCGCAGTTCCGAGCAAAATCGCAACCCCTCGGGCATTCCGCTTGTAAACGCCAGAAGCACGCTGCATCGATTGGTCAAACCAAATTTCAATTTCTTTCTGAAACCGCTGCAACTGCTCTTGAGTATCTCCGCCGCCTTTTTCAGCGCGCTGCGCTAAAATATAAAGGCTGCGTTTCAAAGATTCTGGCATACTGTCCAAGGTTTCTTGAATTTGTTGATAAATTGGACTCTCCTCTTTGATCTCCATAATTTCTGCTACCGTATCTTGACTTTTTTTAACAGTATTTAACAGATTGCTGAAACTCGGTTGCAGTTGCCCCAGCAGCGCCACCCGCTCAATTTTGCTGTCAAAACGAGCCTTGACAAATGCCATATGCCTCTGAAATTCTCTCCCTGCTAGCTCGGTTTCTGGTAGATAAACCTGAGAATCATTAATATAAAATCCTAACTTTTCCGACATCCTATCTAAGCTGTTGTTCAAACTTGCTAAATTGTTTTGATAATCTTCAACCACTCGATTGAACTCCGCAGTCAGCCACCTAAATTCTTGCTGAATAATCGGTTTAGTAGCATCCGGCAAACTCAGATTTTGTCCGATCTGTTGAATTTGTGCTAATTGTAAATTTTTAAATCTTTCCAATCTGGTTTTAGAGATAGAGCTGAGCAAACTAGAAACCTTTAAAGTCTCCAAAAGGCTAGCAGAAAAACACTCGGCTGGAATATAAGAAGGCCCACTGGATTTATTGCCGAAAACATTTTTAGTCCCCGTAACTCCGTGGTAAAAATCTCCCATGCGGTGCGTAACAGAACGGAATCCCTCTGATAAAAGCCCTTTCGCGCTCTGATTCAAATCCTTGATCATGGGATTGGTGTAAATCGAATTGGCCAATTGTCCGACTCGCTTAAATTGCAGGGGATCTTTCGCGCCTTCGCTGCCGCCAGAAATCAGCACTTCGATCGACTTCTTTAAATGTTCCGCCCGCCACTGCAAAACAGTAGCAATCAGTTCCTGAATTTCCGAAGCTAGCAAGCTTAAAGTCAGGTAGATAAAGACTAAGCCAATGATAATATCTATAATTACAGGCAAGTTCATGGTATTTTCCTAGTCGCAAATAACTGCTGTCTAAGTTTACCTTCAGTTTGGGACGCTCAAGACTCTCTTAACTTATGTCAGAAATCTTTCCATTCCTGGGCCGCAAACCGAAAAATCGCTGCAATGACAGCTTTACAGACAAAGTATGGATGCTGGCTTTTCTGTTGGCTGCAGTGCTGATTTTCGGGCTGAATCTGGGCGGCGTGGCTTTGCGGGATTGGGATGAAGGCATTGCAGCGCAGGTAAGTCGCGAAATTTGGCGCGGCAACTTAAATTGGCTGTATCCGACGATCGACTCTATGCCTTATGTCAACAAACCGCCGCTGGTACACTGGCTAATCGGGCTGTGTTTTGCAGCAGGCGGCGTCAGCGAATTGACGGCGAGGTTGGTACCGGCGATGCTGACAGCCACTTCAGTGCCCCTGCTTTACGCCATTGGCAGGGAGTTGTTTCCT
Organism: Microcoleus sp. B3-D2; assembly: GCF_036705345.1. Classification (NCBI taxonomy): domain Bacteria; kingdom Bacillati; phylum Cyanobacteriota; class Cyanophyceae; order Oscillatoriales; family Microcoleaceae; genus Microcoleus; species Microcoleus sp. B3-D2. Next base: position 112,341 of record NZ_JAUBUG010000010.1, on the reverse strand, counting down.
CCGCGTTCGAGATCCATTTTTTCTGCCCTCGTTTATCTGACGCTGTTACCGGTGGTGCGGCACGGACGTTTGGCGATGTTGGATGGGGCGGTTTTGTGTTTTTTGCTGGTGGCGATGTGGTGTTTGCTACGATCGCGCCGCGACTTGCGCTACGCTTTGGGGGCGGGGATTGGGTTCGGACTCATTTGCCTGACTAAGGGCGTGATGTTGGGGCTGCTGCTGGCTGCTGTTGGCTGTATTTTTTTGGTTTGGGATACCCCGCGACTCCTCACTTCTGGGTATCTTTGGGGCGGATTGGCGATCGGAACATTGCCAGTAGCTGCTTGGTATTTTGCCCAATGGCTGCACTACGGCCAATATTTCATCCACACTAATTTAGTTAACGAATCTTTCCGGCGCATTTCGGAACCTGTGAGCAGTCACAGAGGCCCGTCTTGGTATTATCTTTTAGAAATTTTAAAATTAGCTTGGCCCTGGCAGTTATTTTGGCTGCAAGGGCTGCGTTTGAGTTGGGAAAATCGCAGTTTTCCCGGGCCAAAATTAGTATTGGTTTGGACTGGAGTATATCTGCTGGCTATTTCTGTGATGACTACTAAATTGCCGTGGTATGTTTTGCCAATTTATCCAGCTTTTGCTCTAGCCGTTGGCAGTTATCTCGCTGAAGTTTGGGAGCAACTGTGGCTGCCGCCAGAGCCGGTCAAAGAGGAAGCAGAAGAACGTTTTGATGCTATTTATTTGTTGCCTCATCCCGCGATTTTGGCAGTGCTGGGTGTAGTTGCTGTCGTCGGTTGCGTGTACTTCAGTGGCTGGGTACGGCTCGGGGGACAAATTATGCCTCCCGAGCGAGATTTGCAGTTAATGCTGATGGTTGTAGGTTTGACAATGACAATGGGGGCAGTGTTGCTGCACCGCAAAGATCGGCAGTTTATATTAGTTTTAATTTGGGGAACTTACCTGACGCTGTTGGTATTGGTGGCTTCAGATAACTGGGTTTGGGAACTGGCGGAGGATTATCCCGTTAAGCCGATAGCCGAAATTGTCCGCACAGGAACTCCGGCGGGTCAACAAGTGTTTACTTCTCACCGCTTGAGCCGTCCATCGCTGAATTTTTACAGTCAACGCCAAGTTATTGTCGCCGACGCGCCTACGCTCAAACAGAAATGGCAAACTCTTTCTCAACCTTATTTTCTGTTAGAAAAACCTGTTTTAAAACATTTAGGTTTGCAGAATGCTGAGATTGTCAAAACAGCGGACGATTGGGTTTTGGTAACTCGAAAGTAAGTTAGGGACATCCAATCAGCGTCTGTATGGGACTGTGGTGGGTGACCCAGTTCCTCTACCGCTCAAGATTGTCCAGGTTGCAGTGATCGATAACAGCATTTTGATCTCACCTTGGACGGAAACTGATCCTTGTACTGGAAAGAAACCCTAGTGGGTCTTAAGGATGAAGTGATATGGAACCGATTCGTATTTTTTACTTTTCCGATGTTCTCTGCGTTTGGGCTTATATTGCTCAGATTCGTTTGGATGAGTTGAAAACAACCTTTGAAGACAAGATTGCCATTGCACAGCACTTTGTCCCTGTCTTTGGTGTTGCTTGTGAAAAACTGGAAAACCGATGGCGCGATCGCGGTGGTTTGCAAGGATACAGCGATCATGTCCAGGAGGTTGCGAAAAAGTTCGCTCACATCAGCGTTCATCCTGATATTTGGACTAAGGTAACACCATTTTCATCGACATCCTGTCATTTGTTTCTCCATGCGATTCAACTACTAGAAACGAAAGATTTAGTGGAGCAAAATCAACAGGTATTTGAAAAATCAACCTGGGCATTTCGGGAGGCATTTTTTACCCAACTGGCAGATGTTTCTGACCGCAAGGTGCAATTTGGAATTGCGGAGGAGTTAAGACTGCCGATCGCTGCTATCGAAGCTCAGATCGATACTGGTGAGGCTTATGCCAAACTATCCCAGGATTTTGAATTAGTCAAAGAGCATACGGTTACAGTCAGCCCCACCCTGATTTTTAGTGAAGGACGGCAGAGACTCAACGGCAATGTGGGCTACCGGGTGATCGAAGCCAATATTCGGGAGTTACTGCACAATCCTCCGGGAGAACAATCATGGTGTTAGGGATGTTGAGTGATCGCTTCCTTTGACGTGATCTCAGTATAGGATTTAGTATTAGTTTACTAGATTGCTAGGTCGTTTTATCAATGTTCAAAATCAGCGAAGTCTCCCGTAGTTTAGGAATCAATCCCCAAACGCTTTATTTTTACGAGCGGATTGGGCTGATTCCATCTCCCCAGCGTACTGAAGCCGGATATCGGCTTTTTAGCCAGTTAGATGTAGATCGACTTGCCTTTATTAGCCGTGCCAAGTCTTTAGGGCTGAGTTTGAATGATATTAAGGAGATTATATCGTTAAAGGAAGGGAAACTACTCACCTGTAAAGCTGTTTATGAAAGACTCAGCAAAAAAGTTAAGGAAATTGAGGAAAATATCGACCAATTGCGATCGCTCCATGATGAGCTAGTACCTTTAGTCGAGCAATGCAAAACCAACTTTGACCATCCCGATCCAGCTTATCAATGCCTCGTCCTTGACACAGAACAATAAAAAACCCTACTTAAAGATCGTCAAAATCAAAAACCAGATATTTTGAAAATCCCCTTGACATTATACATGGTATAGGGTTTATAGTTGAATCAACCAAGATTATCATCTATTGAGTGCGTCATTATGTTTAAAACCATCACCAATACCCTAGCCATTGGTTCTATTACCGAGTCTGAAGCCTTGCAAGAAATTGCCCAAAAAGGCTACAAGACTGTCATTGATTTGTGTCCTGCTGCGGAGAAAAATCAGCTTTATGCGTCAATGGTGAAAGAACAGGCTTTGAAATATGTCAGTTTTCCCGTTTCACCCAAAAACTTGACCGTCGAAACACTAGAAGCCTTCAAGCAAGAGGTGAAAGCATCCCCCCAGCCGATTTATACTCGCTGTGCCTCTGGATTGCGGGCGGGCGTATTTACCTTATTGGTATTGGCAGAATAAGAAGGCTGGACAGAGGCGCAATATCTTGAGCAATTTCCGACTTTGGGAATTGACCAGAAGCCTAACTGTCCTCTTGGAAGTTTTGCTCATACTTACTTTGAGAAAAAAGTCTAGAGAATCTAGACATTAGCTGAACAGAATTAGAGAATACAAAAAAGGAGTTATGCCATGAAAGCGATCGAGATTGAAATTTTGGGTTCAGGCTGCAAAAAATGCCAACAGCTAGAGGCAAATGCCAAACAAGCTGTAACTAATCTCAATTTAAATGCTGAAATTCTGCACATTACCGACCCCATCGAAATCGCTAAACGAGGTGTGATGTCTACTCCCGCCATGACAATCAATGGCAAAGTCGTCAGCAAAGGTCAAGTGCTCAGTCCCGAACAAATTCAGCCCTTATTGCAGCGTTAAAGAGGCAAAGTTATGTTCGATCCATTTTATCCTTTTGATTGGTTGGCAACCCAGATTGTCACCCAACTCTTCGGCTTGTCGATTTCATCGCATTTAGGATCGAGTCTGCATTTCTTTCTTTACGATGTGCCAAAAGTCTTAACATTACTAATTGTAATTAGCTTTATTGTTGGGACATTTCAGAGCTTTTTAGAACCAGAGCGTGTTCGCTCTTTGCTAGAAGGAAAGCGCACTTTTGCGGGAAATATCTTGGCGGCAATGGTAGGAATCGTCACACCATTCTGTTCTTGCTCTGCGGTTCCTTTGTTCATCGGATTCTTAGAAGCAGGTGTGCCTTTAGGTGTGACCTTTTCTTATCTGATGGCAGCGCCAATGGTAAATGAAGTTGCTGTTATCCTGCTGTGGGGATTGTTTGGACTAAAGGTGACACTGATCTATATCGGTTTTGGTGTGGGTTTAGCGATCGCCTCTGGATATATCATCGGATTACTAAAATTAGAAAAATGGGTGGAACCCTTTGTTTGGGAACTGCAAAAATCTCATCAAGAAATACCTCTAGGTGATGAGGACAATCCAGAACCAGTGATGCTGACTTGGGGGCAAAGATTTGAGCAAGGATGGTTCCAGTCGAGCTCCATTGTGCGATCGGTGTGGCTCTATGTCGTGGGCGGTATTGCGATCGGGGCTGGGATTCATGGTTATGTGCCAACAGATTTTATCACTCAATATGCAGGTGCAAATAATCCTTTTGCAGTGCCGATCGCAGTAATGTTGGGCGTGCCACTCTATGCGAACATTGCGGGTGTGATGCCGATTACCGAAGCTTTAGTCAATAAAGGAATGCCAATGGGTACAGTTTTAGCCTTCACAATGGCTGTGACAGCACTATCTCTGCCTGAAATGGTGATTCTCAAAAAAGTTTTGAAACCTCAACTTTTAGCCGTGTTTATTGGGCTAATGACCGTTGGTATTATCAGCATTGGCTATATATTCAATGCTCTACTTTTGTAAAAAAAACGGTTTATAGGCCATAATAAGTCCTGAGTTTAATAAACGCACTTTGCGTGCCGAATAGCTAACCAGCTTCAGTTATCAAACAGGAGTAGATCGGGCATGGCATCATTACACCAACCATTATGGACATTATCAGTTGAAGAAGTCTATGAATCTCTAGGCACTACTGCCAATGGATTATCGGACAATGAAGCGCAAGAGCGATTAGAGAAATTTGGCGCAAATGAATTACCAGAACCCGTCCATCGTCCATTGTGGCTCAGATTTGCCGATCAATTAACCCATTTTATGGCTTTGTTGCTGTGGGTTGCAGGGATTTTGGCATTTATTTCCCGCACACCTGAACTGGGCTGGGCAGTCTGGGCAGTAATTTGGATTAATGCCATTTTTAGCTTTTGGCAAGAGTTTCAAGCTGAGAAAGCTTTATCTGCTTTAAAAAAAGTTTTACCGATGCAAGTAAAAGTGTATCGAGATGGAGAATTAAAGCAAATTCCCGCTAGAGAATTGGTACCCGGCGATGTGATGCAATTGGAAGAAGGCGATCGCATTTCCGCAGATGCACGTTTAATTTCAGCCGAAAGTTTATATCTCGATGTATCGGTGATGACAGGGGAATCTTTGCCTGTGGCGCGAAGTCCTTACCCTGTACGTCTGCGGGAGGCAGTTTCGGTACGTGCTGGCAAAACCATGCTGCGTCAAGGGGAACAGCCCTTGCAAGAAAAGGTAAATCCATCAGAAATTGCTAACCTTGTATTAGCAGGTTCGACGGTAGCAGCAGGTCGAGCAGTGGCGGTGGTTTATGCGACGGGCGCACAGACTGAATTTGGACAGGTGGCGCATTTAACTACAGTAGTAAAACGCGAACCCAGTACCTTAGAAATTCAAGTTGCTCGGATTGTACGGATTATTACAGCGATCGCGCTGGGTATGGGTGCGACTGTATTCGCGCTTAGCTACTTGTTGATTGGCATGAATATTACAGAGAGCTTTATTTTTGCGATCGGGATTATCGTGGCAAATGTCCCTGAAGGTTTATTGCCAACAGTAACATTAGCTCTTGCCCTTGGTGTGAAACGGATGGCGCGGCGCAACGCTCTTGTAAGGCGGCTTTCGGCAGTGGAAACCCTAAGCGCGACTACAGTAATTTGTACAGACAAGACGGGTACTTTGACCAAAAATGAAATGACGGTGCGCTATCTCTGGCTACCGACAGAACCAGAGCAATCTGAACCCAATCGCGATACTCCTCATGATGTCTTAACTAACAGGCTAATTGAAATTACTGGTGCTGGTTACGATCCCACTAATGGCAAAGTTAATATTCCCTCTGATTCCGAAATTGCTTGGAAAGCTAAGGTTTTACTGATTGGTTCGGCACTTTGTTCTAATGCCCGTTTGGTACATCTCAATGCGCCTAGTCGTTGGCAAGAAATCGGCGATCCGACAGAGGCGGCTTTGTTAGTAGCGGCGGCAAAAGCAGAATTGAATTTAGAAAATCTCCAAAAGCAATTCCCACGCTTAAGAGAAATTCCCTTTGATTCTCGCCGCTTGATGATGACAGTGGTTTTGAATTGGCAATCCTCAGAACTATGGTCAAGTGAATTTCCCCATCTGGCTTTTACCAAAGGCGCACCATTGGAAGTTCTAAAACATTGCCATTGGATTTTGCGCGATGGTAAATCGCAAGAATTGACCCACGATTATTGGGATGAAGTTGTCAAAGCCAATGATGATTTAGCCAGACAAGGATTTCGAGTATTAGGGCTGGCGGCGCGTCAAGGTGGACAGGAATTGCTCGATTTGAAAGCACAGGATTTAGAGCAAGATTTGATCTTCATAGGTCTAGTTGCTATGTTCGATCCGCCGCGTGAGGAAGTACCAAAGGCGATCGCCCAATGTCATCAAGCAGGAATCAAAGTAACGATGGTGACGGGTGATTATGGATTGACGGCGGAAGCGATCGCGCGTCAAATTGGTTTAGTTAGCGACAAAGTGCGTGTAGTCACGGGTGAAGGCATGGGACATCTCTCTGACGCGCAACTCAAGCAAGTGGTGAAATATCGCTTTGGTTTAGTGTTTGCCCGGATGTCACCTGAACACAAATTGCGATTAGTGCAAGCTTACAAAGACATCGGCGAAATTGTGGCTGTGACAGGTGATGGGGTGAATGATGCCCCCGCCTTACGCGCCGCCAATATCGGCATTGCGATGGGACAAAACGGTACGGATGTGGCGCGAGAAGCAGCAGATATTGTACTTACTGATGATAACTTTGCGACGATTGTGGTGGCGATCGAGCAAGGAAGGGCGATTTATCAAAATATCCGCAAGTTCATGACCTATATCCTCGCCTCGAATGTGCCAGAAGTCGTGCCATTTTTAGGCATGGTTGCCTTCAAAATTCCACCCGCGCTGACGATTTTGCAGATTCTTGCCGTAGATTTAGGCACGGATATGGTTCCAGCCCTAGCTTTGGGTGCAGAAATTCCCGAAGCTGGGATTATGGATCGTCCACCCCGTCCAAAAGAGGAGTTTTTACTCAACGTTCCTTTAATATTACGCGCCTATCTCTTTTTGGGTACGATCGAAGCAGTGCTATCAATGTTGTGCTTTTTGATGGTTTGGTGGAGCTATGGCTATTCGTTGGCAGACTTGCAACAAGTCACTCCTGCAATCCTCTCTCATACTGCCGATCCTACGGTGACGGCAATCTATCGCCAAGCGACAACGATGACTTTAGCTGCGATCGTAGCTTGTCAAATAGGTAACTTATTCGCCTGTCGCTCTGATTGGGGTTCGGTATTCCGTCAGTCGTTATCAAATAATAGTTTGCTCTGGTTAGGAATAACTGTTGAATGTGTTGCCCTATTCGCATTCATCGACTTCCCACCCTTCAGACAAGTATTTGGAACAGCTTCACTAGCCAATTGGCATTGGTTGATTTTGTTAGCCTGTCCGCCCATTTTGATTGGTGCCGAAGAACTTCGCAAGCTATTACTTCGTAATCGGCAATAAGGCAACCTTAAAAGCTCTTTTTAGAACCAGAGCTAATGTAGCAAAAAAAAGAGGATTAACATCCCAAAATTTTGACTCAGGAATTGCAAGACATTTTAAATTGTTGAGGACTTTTGTGATGAACTTTATTTACTTTAACTGCTCTAAAATTCGCCCGATGCGGTGGCTGCTGGCTGCTTGTATCTGCGTTTTACTGCTTGTCTGTATTCCCTTACCTGCTTTTTCTGCTGTGACGGAAATCGAAGAATATCCAGGGCAGATGCTGTATCAATCCCGGCAAAAACTGCACGATCAGAACGGAAATTCTTGGCAGGCGATCGCCTTCAAACGCATCCATCCTGAAGGTAGTTCTACTGTCTCTCTGCGCGTCGTGGGCTTTCCTGGTGCGGTGGAATTCGATCGCACTCAACCGCTGATTCTGAGAACATCTATGGGCGAAACTCTAACCGCCAAGGATATTTCTAGCGAAATTTCTAAGGACACACCAACCCCAGCGAATGTCGCAGAATATGACATTAAGTCTGTCCTACCGCAGTTGCAGGCTGAAATTCCCCTTCACCTAACTTTACCGATGGTAACTGGCTCAGCGATCGAGTTACAAATCCCATCCACGGCGATTCAAGAGTGGCAAACAATTTCTGCTCATTGACTAACTCCAAAAAATCAAACCGATGAATCCCCAACTCTCAACATTTTGGAGCTTACCCACAGATCGAATGCTTCAACAGACGCACTCGATCTGTGGGTTTAACCCGTCAAGATGCGAAACAACGCTTGATCTAGTACGGCGTGAATAGCCTCAAACAAACACACAAATCGAGCGGATTAATGCTGTTGATTAAGGGACTACCAAATAAAAAACTCGTCCAAAATCAAGCGGTACTGTAAACAATATCGATAAACCACTTACCGAGATTGGGGAGGCTATCCCCAACCGGTTGGGAAAGACGCTGAATCTGAGTTTCAACTTCAGCCATTTCCAGAGTTGTGAGCTTAACCCCAGTTTGATAAGTCAAGGTCACGAGTTTGACTATCGGATGTTTACCTCTCCGGGGACTGGAAGAGTTTATTTCTTGGATGTCCCTTAATAGTTAACAGTCCCCTCCTTGGGGTGGGTGAGATAACTTTCGATTGTCTAGTGTTGCTTCAGATGGACAGCCTTACCCGGAGCGGACTTGAATTTATGGGAAATCAATCGGACAGGATCTAACCGCTAACAATCAACAGACTGCATTTCTATTTTCAACGCCGTTTCGACTCTTTGATACTCCGCCTCAACCTGTTCTAAAAGCGCGCAGGCCGGATCGGGTAAAGGTTGGTTAGCATTTGTTCCCATGCGGCCCATGATTTCGAGTTCCTCGCACAGCTCAAACAAGCGAAAAGCACCGAGAGTACCGCTAATCGACTTTAAAGAGTGAGCCGATCGCCGCAAAGCCAGCGGATCGGCGTTGCTCAGGGCCATAGAGATGCCTTGCAGCAGTTCGGGAGCTGTTTCGAGGTAAATCTCGATCGCCTCGTCCAAAGCTTCCACTTCTCGCAGTCCCTCTATAATCTTGGCACTCAGGGAATCGTGGCTCTGTGACAAAGCCCGATCGAGATTTGATGCACCGCGATCGTCGAGTGCGGCCGAATTGGGAATTGTCAGTTGTGGATTTCCTGCAACAGCCACATTCGATCGCACTTCTAATTCACTCGTTTCTCCGATATGTTCCGCCGGGGCATCCAAACAAACGATCGGCTGCAGGCGATCGAATGCGGAGTTCGATCGAGATTTACACCCGATCAAAGCTCGCACCAACTGGTCAATGGCGATCGGCTTACTCAAATAGTCGTCCATCCCCGCAGCCATACACTCTTCGCGATCGCCCTGCATCGCATTTGCCGTCATCGCCACAATCCAAGGTCTCGTCGATTTTCGATTTTCGATTTTCGATTTTCGATTGTTAGATTCCTCCTCAGTCAATTTGGGATTTGGGATTCTGGATTTTCCATTATTAGATTGCTCTTCTGTTGCGGAAACTTTCGATTTTCCCGTGGAATTTTTGGTCGAGTCTAGATTATTAGATTGCTCATTTGTTACGGAAATTTCTGATTCTCCCGTATGATTTTCTAAAGTTAAATCTGCTGAAAATTGCTCGCGGATGCGGCGGGTAGTTTCCAGTCCGTCCATTTCCGGCATTTGCACATCCATCAGCACCACATCGTAAGGCTGGCGGCGCAAAGCTTCGAGCACTTCGATACCGTTTCCCGCCACATCCGCGCGGTACCCCATCCGCTGTAAAATTTGCAAAGCCACCTTCTGATTCACCAAATGATCGTCAGCCAACAGAATCCGCAGGGGTAAGTCCTCAGCCAGCACGGGTATGCTTTGCAAGAAAGGCCCGCTAGTGCGCTGCCCTTTAAATTCAGTTGTCTGCTCTCCAAAAATATTGATTAAAACATTGTAAAGCTGAGATTGTTTGATGGGTTTATTCAAAAAAGCAGCAAAATCCATCTCCATAGCAGGAGAGTTAATTTCTTGCCTGCCGATCGAAGTTAGCATCACTAACGGCAACTTTTCGCAATCAGGATACCGGCGAATTTGCGCCGCTAAAGCTAACCCGTCCATTTCCGGCATTTGCATATCCAAAACTGCCAAGTCAAACATCTCTTTAGCAGCCAGCCAATCTAAAGCCAAATGAGCCGAAGCTGAAGCCCTAGCCACCATTCCCCAAGACTGAGCTTGGAGAGTCAAAATTCTGCGGTTGGTAGCATTGTCATCGACAATTAAGACTCGCTTGCCAGCTAATTCAGGTTGGGAATTGCTCAAGCTAACTGGTAAGCAACTGTTGCAGGCAGAAACGATCGTACTGAAATAAAAAGTAGAGCCAACGGATTTCGTATTTTGGCCGAGCGGCTTGTTGCTGAGTACAGATTTGCCAGAGGCGTATTTTTCGGCAATTTCGCAAGATTCTGCCCATCCCAAATCAAAAACTGCCGACGATCTAAAATCTGCAGGAGGATTGCCCGCGACACTACCCATACTTTCCACCCACATCCGGCCGCCCATCATTTCGGCCAAACGCTTGCTAATTGCCAAACCCAATCCGGTACCGCCGTACTGCCTGCTCGTTGAAGAATCAACCTGGCTGAAAGATTTAAATAGCCGATCCATGCGATCGCTCGGAATGCCGATACCGGTATCTTTGACCGCAAAATGTATTTCGTATGCTGGGTTAATTACTACCGGTTCGCCATTAATTGCTGGCGGTTCTTTAGCGTTAGCCGCTGACACTGAAATCTTTTTGGCAGTCACCGCAACCACCACTTCTCCAGCTTCGGTAAATTTAACCGCATTACTGAGCAAGTTGATTAAAATTTGCCTCAAGCGGGTGCTATCGCCGATCGCCGTTGCCGGTACTGTACGATCGATCAAGTAACCCACTTCCAGTTTTTTTTCTGCCGCCTTGGCAGCTACCAAGTCTAGAGATTCCTCAATGCAAGTGCGGATGTCAAACGGATGTTCCTCCAAGTCCAATTTGCCCGACTCAATTTTGGAGAAATCTAGAATATCGTTGATCAGCGTCAGCAAGGCATCGCCGCTGCTGCGGATAGTTTCTACAAAATCGCGCTGTTCGCGAGTTAAGGGGGTATCCAACAGCAAACCTGTCATGCCGATGACTCCATTCATCGGAGTGCGAATTTCGTGGCTCATGGTGGCTAAAAATTCGCTTTTGGCTCTAGTAGCCGCCAGTGCTTGATCGCGAGCTTTTGCCAAATCTACGTCGGTTTGCTGGCGTTCGAGTTCGCTTCCCACCCACTGAGCCATCAGTTTCACCAACTCTCTGTCTACAACTCGGAACGGTTCTGTCACAGGAGTCGGAGAAAAGAAGCACAGAGTGCCGTAAACTTCACCTGCCACCGTGACGGGAATGCCCATGTAAGCTTCGATGGGGAAGGCTCGATCGTCGCTGTTGAAGGAAAAACCCGAAAATCTTACCGATTCAAAGTAAATCGGTTCTTTTGCCATTGCCGTAGCCACGCAGAAGGTTTTTTCCAGATCGTAGATTTGTTCTTTGACGATCGACCCGTCGGGACACTCAACAGCCATTATTTGATAGTTGTCGCCTTGAATGCGGGACAAAATTCCCACGGACAGACCTAAATGCCGGCATCCCATTGCCAGCAGTTCTTGGAGGCGCAAATCAAAGGTAGAGAGGTGGTTGAGCGGGTCTGTACGAGGAGCCGAAGTCACTTGGTACAACGCTTTTATTGCAGCTTCGCTTTCTCGCAGTTCTTGTTCTGTTTGCTTCCGCACGCTGATGTCGCGGGAAATGCCGATAATTTCTTGGACTTCGCCGGTTTGGGGATCGCTGATCGTGCGGCCGGTGGTTTCAAACCAAATGTATTTGCCGTCTTTGCGGCGGATGCGGTAGCTGACGGTGTAAGTAACTGGGAGCGCCAGGACTTTCCAGTGAGCTTTGGCAATGGTTTCTAAATCGTCGGGGTGGAAATAATCGTTGGGGACGCGGCCGATGAGTTCCGAAGGTTCGTATCCCAGCAAAGCCCGGCTGGCTGGGGAGACGTAAACAAACACGCCTTTGGGATCGTGTCTGGTGATCATGTCGGTTGAGTTTTCGGCCATCAACCGATAGCGGTCTTCGCTTTCATTACGTTCGAGTTGAGAATTGCCCAATGCTTCTAGCATTCGGTTGATGGCGTCGGCCAAGCTTGAGAGTTCATCTGCTCCGGCCATCTGAACTCTCAAGCTTGGGTCGCCGTTGGCTGCGATGTTGCTGACGCTGGTGCTCAAGGAAGCCAATCTCGCCAAGACTAATTTTTCTAGCAACAGCAGGGTGATCCCGCTAAATATTAAACCTACTGTCAGTATTGATAAGGTAAACAGCTCCAAGGTAGCCTGACCTTGGCGGGAGATGACGCGATCTGTCTCTACCCGCAGCAGCAACGCTAGGTTGCCGTGGATGTCGCGAATCAGGGCGTATCCTGCGACGAAGGTGTCGCTGAGTGGCTCGACTAAAATTTCTACTGATTTGAGGTGGGAAATTTTGAGTTTGAGATTTTCCAAATCCTGCCTGGATGGAGCCATCGCCTTGGCGCCGTGCGCGGAGTAGTTCGTGGCTCCGACTTTAAAATCCAAACTCGGCAATCTAAAATCTACTGACAGGTGAGTTAGTTTTGAAAGCAAACCGATTTCGCTGCTGTCGAGATAGCGTCCCACGATCAGCGTCCCGCGCGGCGGGCCTTGGGCGTTGCTGTTAAAGATCGGCTTTGAAGCAATCAGCAGCGTGGCTTCGGGCAGGGTGAGGACGCCTGTTTTGGCGGCGGGGCGATCGCCCGAGACTGTCGGTGAGTCGAGCAGCGCCTCGGTCAAGTGCTGTTTTAAGCTTTCGGGAATCGGGATTTCGGTTTGGGATTTAAGGTCGAAACCTTTGCTGAAGATCGTCTTACCGTTGGAGTCCAGCAGCACCAATAAGTTTAGTCTCAAGTAAATAAATGTCGAATCGACGAAATTTGACTTGACAAAATTTTCGTTCCGTGTTTCGACGAAAGAGTAAGTATCGTCCCACTCGGCGTAATCTTGGGCGCTGGTGTCTAAATTCGACAAGTCATCATCTAATGCGTCCAAAGCCCGTGCGACATCCTGGCGGACGTACTGTGCCTCCAGGTTGTGAAAATCATGCAGCAAAATAGTTGATGCAGTGGCATAGAGAACCACAATCAGGCTGATCAGCGCTGCACCGATGATTAATAGTGTTTTTTTTCGGAGTTGCATGGCGTCGCCCTCCTCACGGTGCTACTAGGCAACTAGCCAGGAGAGGTTTGAGACGTAGGTTGTTTAGCATTGGCGATCGCAGGGCCTGCGTGTTTGGACTGTTCTGGGGTGACTTGGTAAAGCCCTTGGTATTTCCAAGGTATCCGGTATGTTGCCCCCCACAGTCAGTGTAGTATTTTCACAGCTTTAGTTCCCTATTATGCACAACCTATGACCTACAAGTTATAACCTGACGATCGGCATCTTCAAAGGAAACGGGCGATCGAACTCAAAACAGTTCGCGTTTGATACTGACGCAGCCAGGGAGGCGGGCGGGGGAGCATCCCACTTTTTCACAGCCAAGCTAGAAGAAATTGGAGTTTTGAGGCAGGAGGCAGGAGGCAGAAGGAAAGAGGAAGAAGCAAGCAGCCAGAAGAAGTATTTTTACAAATATTTTTACAAATATTCAGATGCTCCCGGTGGGCGGTTGGTAGAACAGGCGTGCTGGGTTGAGAACCCTCACTATTATTGTACCTAAAAATATTGAGGAGAGAGCGGACTGGCGCGGCGAGTTGGGCCTGCCAAAAGGTTCTCATGCCCATAGCTGTTTTAATTTTTGTCGTTGAATAGCAATCGTTGCAGGAGTAGCGGAATAAGCCCAAAAGCCTATCCAGCCTAGAAGCTTGAACCGCCTGCAAAAATTTTTATAGCAGAGGCTAAGAATATCCGGCGACTTTTCATTTATTACATCCTAAAATAAAATATACAACAATCACAAAAATCAGTTTTTTACTTTTCTATTTTGAATTAATCTAAACTGCTAATTAAGATTTATAAATCCACAGTTTGCACAATCCTCAACAAACTGGTAGACGGGTTTACCCATAACATTATTCAACAGTACCAACAAATTAATACGAACCCGTTCCCACTCCCAGATCAAATCCTTTACTAACATTAATGCCTGAGATCAGTAGAAACTGATCTCAGGCACTATTTGCAATCCGATCGCAACTTGAGTCTTTTTTACCGGATGACGGCTAAAGCACCGGCGCCGGCAGCAGCAGCGGCCGAAGAAAGAGCGGTGAAAAACAGCCACCAAGAGGCAACTTCTGCTGCTTTCCGGGTTTCTTCGGCTTGTTTTTCGGCTTGCAGTTTGATGCTTTCGAGGCGAAGCTGCGCCTCTTGCTGCAAGCGTTCTGCTCTTTGCAAGACGCTGTTGCGGCTTCTTTCAATTTGGTCGATCAAGCGGTTGGCATCTGCTTCGGAAATGTCCTCGCGGGAACTCATTAGTGCTACTAAAGTATCGCGGTTGAAATGACCCAGCCGATCGCGCAAAGCGTCAAATCCGGCTTGCGGGTCGTCAAATAACTTCCGCACGTCCCGCGTAATGCCTTCGTAGTTGAGTTCAGGGCGATCGAGCGAATTGAGGTAATCCCGAATTTTTCCGAGAACCCCGTCAATTACCGACTGAATACCCTCCTGTATTTTCTGAATTTGCATTGCGAACTCGTCACGCACCGACAAAATTCCATCGACAATGCGATTGGCTTCTGCTTCAGAAATATCCGGCCGCTGAGACAGCAGAGAAACAACTGTAGCTCGATCGATGTGCGACAAGCGCTCGCCCAAACTGTAAGCGCCGACTTTCGGGTCATGCAGCAGCAGTTGCAAGTCGCGCTTGATGGCGTCGGGATTTAATTCATCCTTGCCTGTATTACGCAAATAATCTTGTAAAACACTCTGAAAATCCTGCACTTGGCTTTGCATCCGCTTTGCCAAACGGCGCGGCGCTTTCACAATCGAGCCAAGGGTTTCCTGTACTTGGTTGATAATTTGATTGACTTGTTCCTCACTCAAATCTTGTCTCTGAGAAAGCAGTTTTACCAAAGTATCGCGATCGACTTGAGACAGGCGGCCCCGCAGCGCTAAAGCTCCTTCTTTGGGATTTTCCAGCAGTTTTGTCAAATCCCGCTTAATCCCTTCTGGATTGAGTTCTGATTTGCCAGTATTGCGAAGGTAATCTGCAAGGGCGGTGGTGGTATTGTCGTACTGATCCTTAGCTTTTTCGGCTAACTTTTGCGGCGCATGCAGCGCGCCCTGCCAAGTTTCTTCGGTGCTGTCGAGAAGCTGATTTACTTGGTCTTCGCTGAGGTCTTTCCGCTGAGATAGCAATTTTACCAAAGTTTGGCGATCGAACTTAGAAGCTCTAGCTCTCAGCGCCCACATTCCCGCTTCCGGGTTGTCCAGCAGCGTTTTCAAATCGCGCTTGATGCCTTCGGGATTGAGTTCTTCTTTGCCCGTAGACTTCAAGTATTCTTGTATTCTTTGCCACTGGTTGTCTAGTCGGGCTTGCGCTGCTTCTTGCAGACCTTTAGCATCTGCTAAAACTACATCTCGCGTCCTTTCCAACTCTTGAACAATCTGTTCTACTTCCTGGAATCCGAAGTTTTCGCGACCTCGGAGAATTTGCACAAAACTGTCGCGGGTGTAAGGAGAAAGCCGATCGCGCAACTGTTCGTAACTAGCGTCGGAATCCTCTAAGATTTTTTTGAAATCGCTCCCGATACCTGCTGCTGTCAGTTCTTCTTTCGGCGTCAGTTTCAAATAAGTTTCCAGTCGCCACTGCAAATCGCGAGATTTTTCTTGCTCCTCAGCAAAGATTACGGTTTGTAAAACGCGCTGTCTAATTGCTTCTAATTCCTGGGAAATTTGTTTAATTTTGTCTTGGGTAAAAACACCTCTACTAGCCAGGATTTCGGCAAAATTAGACTGTTTTAGTTTTTCTAATTCGCGGCGCACAGTTCCTGGATCGGCCGTAGGATCGTAGAGAACGTCCCGAAATTCGCGCTCGATGGCTTGGGGGTTCATCTGCCACGAATAAGTGTTGAGTAGGTAGTTTTCTACGTCGGCACGAATTGGGCTGTAAGTTACGGGTTCGCCTTTGACTTGAGCGGTAATTTTATCAGTTTGCTGGGTAACTTTGTCTTTAGCTTCTTTGAGCTGACCGACTACTTTTTCAAGATCCAAGTCAGAAATATCCGTGCGACCCAATACTATTCCCATTAAAGCATTGACTGCCATTGTCGTTGCTTGGGACATCATGGTCGGGCTTTGTTCAGAATTTTGACCGCTCAGATTACCGCCCAGATTGCTGAGGACTTTTTCTACCCTACTTGCTAATGTATCTGAGACCAAATCTCCCGATTTGGCAGATTTGAGATAGTCTACTAATTGGGCGATGCCGTCTGATTGCTGCCCTTGTTTTCCTACTTGTTTCCAAGCATCTTGAAGTTGGTCTACAATCCGGTTTACGTCGCGTTTTGATAAGTCCGATCGCGAACTTACTAAATCTACGAGAGTTTGCCGATCGAGATTCGGCAAATTTTCGGCTGCAATGGTTTTTAGTTGGGGATCGTTGAGCAATTTTTCAAACTCGCTACGCATCCCTTTGATGTCTAATTCTGGCGGTTTGAGGCTTTGGATGTAGTCTTCGACGTTTTCGCGCAAGCTTGTGGGGTCGATCGCGCTACCCAGTTCGTGGCCCACTGCTGCTGCTGCTGCTTTCGCGGTGGCGACTACTTGGTTGCTGGCTGCTTTTGCGCCGATGGCCGAGGCTGCCGTGCCGACAATGGCTTGAAAGCCTGATGTGGCAGTGTTGACGACGGAACCGATCAGGGAACCGACGGTGGTGGAGCTCACCCAAACAAGCATTGAGAAATAGGTTGCCCACACGACTAAACCGACGATCGCACCTAAACCGGGACTGCTAATCAAGCTGAGCTTAACTGCTAGCAAGCAAGCAAAGAATAGGGCAATGGTGACGGTGACTAGCGTCCAAGTACCTACCTTTCGGCCGATGTGGCGGACTGGGGAGCTGCCGCTATCGGAGTGGTGGCCGTCGTCGTGGGATTGTCCCATGTACGAAAGGCCCGCGGCTACTGATAAATTTGTTAGCAATAGTTGGAAAGCGCAGGCGAGCACCACTCCAGCTATCAAGGCGATAAAAAATTGCGGCCCGGAATAGAGGAGTGCTGCGTCTTCTGCTGTGTTTGTAGTAGTCTGCTCTACTGGCACTTGGGCCAGCCAGAACCCGATGTTATACAGTTGTGGATTTATTGGCAAATTTTGATACATAGTATATTCCTCGTTAAGGAGTGGGTGCGCGCGCTCATTGGCGCAAGTTAACCAATGTATAGTTTTAGACTCATGCCCCCAATGGCAAGCATCGCCTTATTGACGAGCTAAAGCATCCCCCTACAGTTGGAAGTGTAGAAATATGTCTGCGGCCGGCTGTCACTTTCGGAATATTTGTGCTATGTAAATTGGCAGTTGTGAAGTTGTTAGCTCTCAGGTATGAGTCAGGTGCGCTGCGTCGCATCCGAGATAGATGGTAGTAATGGTAAGTCGGATTAAAATAAGGGCAGAGGAAAATCTTTGGTCGATCGATATTAAGAGTCGGCACAGAAGCCCAGACAAATTGTTCACAATTGATCAACCAAGGCCATAGCAAATTAGCTTGGAAGGGATTCGAGAGTGCAACGAGAAAGTCATGCAATTATTATTGGCGGGAGTTTAGCAGGACTGTTGACCTCTAGAGTATTAGCAAAACACTTCGACCGAGTAAGTATTGTTGAACGAGATTTTTTTCCTGAACCACCCGCACCTCGCCCCGGGATTCCTCAATCCCGTCACCTTCACATTCTTTTAAATCGGGGGAAAATCATTCTAGAACAGTTGTTTCCCGGTTTGGAAAACGAACTGGTAGCTGCTGGTGCTCCTAGGTTAAATCCGAAGTCGATCCGGTGGTTTAGTCCGGCGGGTTGGGCCCCGCAATCTAGCCCGGATCTCAATGATTTAATTATGTTCAGTCGGGATTTACTGGATTGGCAAATTCGCCGCCGATTGGCTGAAAATACGAACGTGCATTTCCTCGAAGGAGGCACAGTAACGGGGTTGCTGGCGAATGCCTCATGCACGGAAGTTGCTGGCGTGTCGGTGCGTTTTCGCGATAGCCACAACCCGGGTAACATCCATGCAGAAAATTTGTATGCAGATTTAGTAGTCGATGCTGGCGGCAAAGTTTCCAAAACACCTCAATGGTTGAAAAGTTTGGGCTATGAACCTCCGCAAGAAACCGCTATCAATGCTTTTGTCGGCTATGCCAGCCGCATCTATGAAGGCAGCGGTAAATTGTCAGACACTGCGCCAGTATTTGTGTCAACCGCACCGCCATTTCGCACCCGTGGCGGTGCAATTTTTCCGATCGAAGGCAATCGCTGGCTGGTGATTATCATCGGGGGCGATCGCGATTATCCGCCCGCAGACGAAGCAGGTTTTCTAGAATTTGCCCGCACTTTGCCAACCCCGACAATTTATGATGCAATTAAAGACGCAGAAGCGATAACACCTGTTTATAGTTATCGAGGTACAGAAAACCGTTTGCGCCACTACGAGCGGCTCCCTCGTTACCCTGAAAACTTAATAATTATCGGTCATGCAGTTTGCGCTTTTAACCCGATATACGGACAGGGAATGACCGTTGCTGCACTAGATGCTCAGATGCTAAATGAATGTTTGCAAAAGCAAAGAAAGCGGTATCCAGAGGGCGATTTAACAGGCTTTGCACGACAATTTCAACAAAAACTAGCAAAAATACACACTATTCCCTGGATATTTGCCATCAGTCAGGATTCTCGCTATCCGGGAAGTGAAGGTGCAAAACTAAACCTCGCTACGAGGCTGACAATTGATTACATGGATCTGGTGTTAAAAGTGCTGGTCCGAGATGCTAAAGTTTGTCAAGCTTTTTTGGAAGTTCTGCACATGATTGAGTCGCCGACGGTACTTTTTACTCCCAGTATTGCGCTTAAGGCGATCGGGCAATTAGTCACCGTTCGGCAGAAGGCATAATTAATATAAAGAGTTTATACAGAATCAGGTTATTTTTGCCCATTCTATTTTATGACTGCCGATGAAAGAAGATAAACGCCGAGTAAATTATATTCCTCTGCGTGTATTTAACCTAATATTATGTCCCCTCCAGCCTGGATAATAAAAAGCGTGACTTGGGCGGCTGCGGTTTTCGGGTATTTCACGTAATAAGATGGGTAAAATCCGATTTTGTACTGCAATTATAGGTTGTTGAAATAAATTATTAGATTTATTTCAACAATTGTTTGTAATCAGGACTTACCCACAGGACTCAAGAAACCGGGTTTTTTGCCCATATCCCTCGCGCTTCACGCTATATTTTCGTAACAAAAATGGGTTTTTGCATCCTAGACTAATATAGACTTGTGCAATTCTCACTTACCAGCCAAACAATCTAATTGTTCTTGCATTTGGGCGGTAACTCGATCGAAACAAGCATCAACATAATCGCGATCGCGCACCGCCTCCGAACCGTACCTCTCAAATACAATCGGTTTGCAGACGCGAGTCCGAATTTGCACGGGTAAAGGCAGGTTCGGCAAAGGCCCAATACCCAGTCCCCAAGGCAATCCCAAATACACCGGAAATACCACCGGATCGATGCCAAATAGCCACGGCATCCCCCATTCATGCAATTGCTTAACTTGTTCGTACAAATCTGCCAAAACTATCAAAGTATCGTGTGCACCGTGCGATACAATCGGTACAATTGGCACTTCTTCTCGCAATGCTAATTTGATAAATCCCTTGCGTCCGGCAAAGTAGATTTTATCCCGCAAGTGGTGGGGGCGAAAAACATCTTGGGCGCCGCCCGGATAGACGAGAACTGCGGCATTTTTGCGTAAAGCTGCGATCGCCATTTTCGGATGCGCCTTGAGGGCACCACACTGAACCCCCATGCTAGCAACATCAGGAGAAACTTGCCAAACCGTCGGGTGCATCAATCCGTAGGCCAAGCGTTCCGTGCCGTACCTGCGGAACCATTCGTATAGGAACATAAACATATCAGGAGCGGCAAGTCCCCCGTTGTGAGAACCGACTACGAGCATTTTTCCGCTCGCGGGTACGTGGTGCCAGCCGTCGCTTTCTACGCGAAAATAGTAGCGGTACAGCCATTCCCAGATTGGCAACAAAAGCTGAATGAAGTCGGGATTGCGATCGTCTAAAGATAGACCGTCAAAGGGATACTTAGAGGATTTGCCGTCTTTTTTGTTAGTAGTTTTTGTCACTGCAAAAATATTTAACGTTTTGGTCATTGTATAGCAGAAGGAAGAAAGCTTGAGCTATCTAAGAGAGAAAGAAGAAGAGAGAATCTCAGTTGTGCTTTTACTCTTCTTGTGCGTGCGAGCTTCTCGCTCGCCCTACAAAAAATGATTTTTACTCTCATTAATATGCTCCCCTTCAGAAGGAACCTACCTCATTAGCTTCAGCAAGAAAAAACGTCCTAACCGTCGAGTGCGGTTGCTATATCAATATAATTAAATCAGAAATTGCACCAATATTTGGTTTCTAATTTGAGCCGGCTGGTTTTGTTCGGAGGTTTTGTGCTGGTTGTCTATTTTGTTGGTTCAACCTGCCTTTTGTATCTTTAAACAGACAGGCGATCGAACCGCAGCAGGCCAAGTAAAGCGTCAGCGAGTAAATATAAAGAAACCATCCAAGTTGCTTACTTAAGAGCCAGAACCAAGGGCACCTGAAGTCGAGGAACTACAAGCCGGCGTTGCGGCGACTAGAATCCTTAATGGAAATGTCTCCACAGGAACAAAACTGTTTGGAAACAGCTACAGCAACTGTAGTTGGCCGATCGCGCGGCGGCTTTAGCCACCAAAACACAACCCTGCCTAAAGCCCATTGGTTTCCGTTTTGGAAGATTTTATCAAATTGAGGCCACCCATCGGGTCAATGCTAGCGATTTGCGCTGTTTGCCGCAATTTTAAGTAAGGTGCGATCGACAGTGGAGTTATGTCAGCGAGATCGAAGAACTGTATGCGGTTTGCGGCACCCGACGAGGACGATGGGGTCGATCGCACCAATCGCCTCTCACTCAGAATCTTGGAGCATCTCAAGCACCATCTCGCTCTCGAAGCTGCCAAGAATTCACCGGAAATGCAGAAAAATATTACTCAACTGCAACAACTGGCAGCTAAATGGTTTAACGAACACCTGACAAGATCTTGACGGACAAGAAAGGACTTGCATTCCTAGTAAACTCTCACCCATTTAAATAGTTAACAGTTAACTTTTGACTGTTGACTTTCCCACTCCCTCACTCTCCCCGCTTTCCCTCTCTCGTCTTGTCCCCCTCCCCCGCTCTGCCATAACGAGCAATTTATAGGCGCAGCAGCTTAATTTGTGTGGGCTTAACTCTCAGAAAAAAATAAATTATATAGATAAAACTTGACTTACAGCCATAAAAAATGTTATGTAGAGCTTTTTCCTGGAAGACAAATCGATTTTTTTGCTATATTGACCTGCAATAAAGATAATAGTTTTGATCAGATGAGGAGTTGAACGGATGAAAAACTTGAGTTACTGGAACAAACCCGCTGCATTGCTGGGCGCGATCGCGATCGCAGCCGGAAGTTTGCAAGCAAATGCGGCAAATGTTGCCACCCCATCAACATCCACTGCCCGTCAGGATGCTGAAAATACTTCATTTGAAGATAGCGCCACTTTTCAAATAGCCCAAGCTGGCAACAGTTGCCGCAAAGTCACTCCCAAAGAAGGTTTGACGGTTCGCCAGAGTCCAGACCCCAAATCCCCTAGAGTTGGCGGTGTACCACTTAACACTCAGGTAACGCTGTCCCAAGGCGCTACTTCTGTTAAAGCCTCCGACGGCCGCCTCTGGATTCCAATTACCGCTCCCGTAAAAGGGTATGTAGCTAGCGGATACCCCAACAATGAGGCTAATTTAGGTTCGTGCACGACAGCCAGCACAATTAGTCAAACTCCTTCCCCTAGTCCAGCACCGGCACCGGCACCAGCACCGGCAGCGACACCAGCACCGGCACCTGCTGCGACACCAGCACCGAGTCCAAGTCCTGCACCTGCTGCGACACCAGCACCAGCACCTGCTGCGACACCAGCACCAGCACCTGCACCAGCGCCAGCACCAGCACCAGCACCAGCACCAGCACCAGCACCAGCACCAGCACCAGCACCAGCACCAGCACCAGCACCAGC
>NZ_JAUBUG010000010.1:0-89877 GCF_036705345.1 Microcoleus sp. B3-D2 | reverse complement strand
CCAGCACCAGCACCAGCACCAGCACCAGCACCAGCACCAGCACCAGCACCAGCACCAGCACCAGCACCAGCACCAGCACCAGCGCCAGCACCAGCACCAGCACCAGCAACGGGTCCCGTAAGTCTGTGCCGCCAAGTAGAACCTCGCGTAGCGCCGAGGGGTCTAGCTATCCGCACCGAGCCTTCAAAGACTGCTGCGGTTAAAGGTGGCGTAGCTGCTAACGGTCAAGTAACGCTTGTGCCGAACTTCCAGTTAGTGAGAGATAAGAATGGAGAAGACCGCAATTGGGTTGAGATTTCAGCCCCTGTGGCCGGATTCATCTCGGCTGGAAATTTGATCATGTGCAAGTAAACTTCTGAATTCGATCGCTCTTTTTGACTAAAAGAGCGATCGACACCAAACATAGTTTTAAGATTGTCGCGCAGCCTGGGAACAACGCCCAGCTCAGACTGCTTCTGGGGCTTACGAATGAATAACTTATTTCTATCGGGAAGCAGCGGTAGCGAATCTTTCTGTGCCTCTGTTTTTCGTGAGTAGCGTCAAGTCCTAGCTTGGTTCCTCGCAACGCACGCGGGAGGAATGAATTTAAGCAAAAAGCCGATCGACCTTTCTACTGACAGCGGCCGCTTGCCCAATCTTGGTGTCCGCGATTTGGTTGACACTTGGATTGTCGGCCAATCCAGACAATTTCCCACTTATTTTGCCTGAGTCTGAGTTCGATGCGGTGTCGCATTGTAGCAACAGAATCGTCAGCTAAACCGACCACGGTTTGGACAATTACCGCTGTTTCTCGCGTGGGATATTCAACCGAAATTTGGTCGCTTTTTCTGCCTTCAGATTCTGTGTCTCTGCTAAAGAGTTTTGCTGCGATATCTTTGGGATTGGAGACGGTAATTTTGCGATCGGCAACGAACTGTTTAGCGTTAATTGCTTCGTAGTTCGATCGGGCTGCGGGCTGCCCCATTGCTGCGATGGGAATTTGGATGCAGGTGAAAACAGCTAGGAAAAAGAGCGATCGCTTCACAATTGATTGGTTCATGAGGCTTCAGATTGTGCGAGAAACTTTTGTCTTCGAGAGGCGAAAGCCGCCAAGTCTGCCTCGGTGAATTGAGTTTGCTGCCATGAGGGGCGGGCCAGCAGTCGATCGCACCAAGCTTGAATTTTAGGATAGCCGTCTAGGGACACACCAACCCAAGATAGCAAGGGTACGACGGTGCCGGCAACGCACTCGGCAAACGTGACACTGTTGCTAGCGAAAAAAGGGCGATCGTCCAACAAACCTTCAAAAAATGTCAACACAGTATCGATTTTTTCCTTAGCCTTTTCGATTTCCTGCGCTTGGGGAGTTTCCCATCCCATTATTTCACTGCTTAGGGGGTAAAGTTGCGGTAGAAGTTCGTTAACCGTGACCAATTCCACCATCCTCACAACTGCCAAATCTTTCGGTTCTTTTGGCAGCATTGCCGGTTCGGGATACTTCGTTTCTAGATAGTCAAGAATTGCTAGAGACTCGACGACTGTGAAGTCATCATCGACCAAAACAGGGATGCGGTGAAAAGGATTTATTGCGACAAACTCAGGCTGCAAGTGATCGCCGTCCAAGTGGATTTCTACTAATTCAAAGTCGAGGTTTTTTTCTAAGAGGGCGATCCAGACGCGGCGAGAGTTCGGGGAAATGGGGGTGTGATAAAGTTTCATAAATGGTGTGCCTGGTTATTGAGAGGTAATAAAAGCCACCTTTTGATTGTGCACTTAGGCGGATCAGTTTTTGCTGCCTTCTCTCAAAGTTATTCGAGAGCTTGATATGAAATTACTCTGAGCCGTTTACAAGCCTCCGCCGCCGTCATCGCCTCGGTAGTTTCCCACTCTGCAAAAGTCTCTTCTAGGGCTTCAGATAGCGCTTGTTCATAAGCGATATTTTCCCGTCCAGTATGCTGCTCTAAACTTGTCCTCATGTCTGCGATGAGAAGCTCTAAAAATTTAATATCATTCCCTATATCGGCCGCCTCATCCTCATCTACCTCTTCAATTACTTGCCAACGTTCTTGATAGGCATTTATTTTATGTTCAATGGCTTTTATAATAAATCTTAAATTTTTAAAGGATAGATTCATATTATTTCCCTTCCCAAGGACGAATATTTAGCAATCCCTAACTAGACGGTTGCTTGAAGAAGCATATCCTCTACTTGTCTAATTTGCTCCCAATCAATTACTGCAACCCAAAGACTTTCCTCTTCAGAATATTGCACCACGCCATCCACTTCTAATTCTTCGCTATAGAGGGTGAGCAATTGACCATTTTGCAATTTAATATTTTGGCGACTCAAATCTTCAATTGTACCAACACAGTTCAGACGAAGGCGACTCTGTTTATCAGCATTATGAAAGTCTGCAAAGATTCTAGGAGAACTCATATTTATTACTACACTTGAGATGATTTTTTTGATGTGGGAGTTACGGAAATGACACACTTAGATGAGCTTGTAGGGTGCGTCAGACGAAGCGATGGATTAATCCAGGGTTTGAACATCTGACGCACCCTACTCTATGTGCTAGCTTGTAGGGTGCGTCAGAGGAAGTGATCGATTAATCCAGGGTTTGAACATCTGACGCACCCTGCTCTGTGTGCTTTTTGAAGTTAGACTCTATGTGCCAGTTGCTTAAGTCCTAGATGGGTTAGGGATAGTTGGTGTCAGCAGAAGACTTGCTTTTTCTGGTGTTAAGCCAGTGAGAGTTGCATGATTTAAACTTCTGCCAGAAGTACGGATGACATCTCCACCTTCCGAGCGAACCTTACCCACCGTGGTAACACCCACTTGTCCATGAGGAATTGCTAACGCTAATTCTGCTATAGACAATTCTACTGCACATTCTATAGAAATTCCTGTGATGCCACTGGGGTGGGTTCGTATGGCACGTTGAATATCTTCTGGACTATTACGGCCACCACGAACTACTAAGGCTTCGTCGGGAATTCTCTCTACTGTTGTTTTAGGCATCTTTAATCTTCTGAAATGTCAAAATTTAACGGTCACGCAGGGTTAGGTTTTTAGGTATAACCTCGCGTTTGAGTACAGAGGCACGGGGCCCTTATAGATTGTGCGTTTAGTTAATTTCGCTTCAGAGTTAAAGTTATGCCTACAGTAAAAGCACTTCCCAAAATAATAGGGCAGGCCCAAAAGCCCGCCCTATCAAACTATCGATTAGTAATCGAAGTCGCCGCCACCCATGCCGCCGCCAGCGCCAGCAGCAGCAGCGCCATCCTTCGGTTCAGGCTTGTCAACGACGATGCACTCGGTTGTCAGCACCATACCAGCAATAGATGCGGCATTTTGCAGAGCAGAACGAGTCACCTTCGCAGGGTCAACGATTCCAGCTTCAAACATATCGACAAACTCATTTGTCGCTGCGTTGAAACCGACGTTGAACGGCTTTTCTTTGACGCGCTCAGCAATCACAGCGCCATTCAAACCAGCATTTTCAGCAATCCGCTTCAGAGGAGCAGCCAGAGCCCGTGCCACAATCAAAGCACCAGTCAACTCTTCGCCGTGGAGACTGCCATTTGCCCACTCTTCCAATTGAGGAGTCAGGTGAGCCAAAGTTGTACCGCCACCAGGAACAATTCCTTCTTCTACAGCAGCTTTGGTAGCGTTGATCGCATCTTCAAGACGCAGTTTGCGATCCTTCATTTCTGTTTCGGTAGCCGCGCCGACTTTGATGACTGCGACGCCGCCAGCCAATTTGGCCAAACGTTCTTGCAGCTTCTCTTTGTCGTAGGAAGATTCGGTTTCGTCCATTTGACGGCGAATTTGTTCGCAGCGGGACTTAACGGCAGCTTCGTTACCTTCGGCAACAATTGTGGTGCTGTCTTTGGT
Source organism: Microcoleus sp. B3-D2 (assembly GCF_036705345.1). Lineage (NCBI taxonomy): Bacteria > Bacillati > Cyanobacteriota > Cyanophyceae > Oscillatoriales > Microcoleaceae > Microcoleus > Microcoleus sp. B3-D2. Next base: position 86,000 of record NZ_JAUBUG010000010.1, on the reverse strand, counting down.
GATGGTGATGCGGCGGGCTTTGCCGATCATGTCGAGCTTGGTATTTTCCAGTTTCAAACCGGCGTCTTCGGTGATTAGTTGACCGCCGGTCAATACGGCGATATCTTCTAACATGGCTTTGCGTCGATCGCCAAAACCGGGTGCTTTAACAGCAGTCACGTTCAACACACCGCGCAGTTTGTTGACAACGAGGGTAGCTAAAGCTTCTTTCTCAATGTCTTCTGCAATGATCAACAGCGGGCGGCCAGAACGAGCTACTTGTTCGAGCACGGGTACTAAATCTTGTACCAGAGCAATTTTCTTGTCTGTCAGCAAGATGAAAGGTTCTTCTAGAATCGCTTCCATCCGTTCGGTGTCGGTGACGAAGTAGGGAGAAATGTAGCCTTTGTCGAAGCGCATCCCTTCGGTGATTTCCAATTCGGTGGTCATAGACTTCCCTTCTTCCAGGGAAATCACGCCTTCTTTGCCCACCTTGTCCATTGCGTTGGCAATCATTTGGCCGACTTCATCGTCGTTACCAGCAGAGATGGAGCCGACTTGAGCGATGGCTTTGGAATCTTCTACTTGTTTGGCGTGTTCGGCAATTTTTTCTACCAAAAACGTGGTTGCTTTGTCAACACCGCGCTTGAGGGCGATCGCATTTGCGCCGGCTGCTACGTTACGCAGACCTTCTTTGACCATTGCGTGAGCCAAAACGGTAGCAGTTGTGGTACCGTCGCCTGCTGCGTCGTTGGTTTTGGAAGCTGCTTGACGGATCAGGGCAACGCCTGTATTTTCTACGTGGTCTTCTAGTTCGATTTCTTTGGCGATGGTAACACCGTCATTGACGATCTGAGGAGCTCCGAATTTCTTTTCGAGAACCACGTTACGGCCTTTGGGGCCGAGGGTTACGGCCACTGCTTCGGCCAGAATGTCCATACCGCGTTCGAGGGCGCGACGTGCATTTTCGTTGTAGATGATACGCTTAGCCATAGTTTTTGGGGATGAGAGGGTTTTAGATTTTGGATTGGGGATGATGGATTTTAGTCATTTGTCCCGTGTCATTAGTTGTTTGGCGGCGTTCGCTTTAAACTAATGACTGATGACTAAGGACTGATGACTAATGATTAATTAGTTAACGATCGCCAGAATGTCTTTTTCTGCAAGCAAGACGTATTCGTCTGTGCCGAGTTTGATGTCGGTGCCGGCGTACTTCGAGTAGAGAACTTTGTCGCCGACTTTGACTTCCATTTCAGTGCGAGTGCCGTCGTCATTGCGCTTGCCAGGGCCCACGGCCGCGACTTCGCCTACTTGGGGCTTTTCTTTCGCTGTGTCGGGCAGAAGGATGCCGCCGGCGGTTTTTTCTTCGCTAGCGCTTACTTTCACGAACACGCGCTCGCCTAACGGTTTAACGGTAGAAACACTCAGTGATACTGCTGCCATAAATAAATCTCCAGATTACAGATTGTCGTGAGTCAGTCGTCAGGGGTCACGATGAAAGCAACAGCGGACTACTTACAACTGACATATTAGCACTCTCGACTCCTGAGTGCTAATTTAGCTTTAGTCAGGGTCGATCGCAACTTAGTTGTCAGTACGGGTTCCCGAACCGACCATGAGTGGGCGCTCCGGAGAGGGGGAAGCGGGAGTGGGGGCTGTGGTGATGACTTTCGATCGCTAACCAATTACTGTTGACGAATGAATAAAATGCTTGAAAATAACGATGAATCTTGCAGCCAAGGCTTGAGCGCTTGCGTCCAAAGCCTGGGAATCGCTCAAATCGAGCGACATATTTTTATCTGTGCTGACCAAACCGTGCCCAAGTGCTGCGATCGGCAAACCAGTCTGGAGGCGTGGAATTACTTAAAAAAACGCTTGCAAGAATTGGGATTGGACAAGCCAAGTGCCGATCGACCAACCTGCGTCTTTCGCACGAAAGCCAATTGCCTGCGAGTGTGCGCGTCTGGCCCGATTATGGTAGTCTATCCAGACGGAGTGTGGTATCGCGACGTTACTCCACCCGTCATTGAGAGAATTATTCAGGAACATCTCCTAAACTCAAAGGTAGTTCAAGAATACGCTTTCTTGATTCATCCTTTGCCTGTGCCTCGTGAGGCGGAGCCAAACATTTAAGTGTAGCGCTGTTTAAAGTACAGGGTTATAGGTAAAGTGTTAAATTTAAGGTTAAGGGTGAGAATTTGAGACAGTTTGGCGTCCGGGCGATCGCACCTGCTACAGTTCAATAAAACTGTAGGTAGGTGATTGTCTTCGTGCAGCTTCCCGTGTTCCTTGTGTTTCTCAAAAGGTACAGTAAAAAAAATCGATCCGAGGAACTGTGAAATTTTGTGCAAAAATTTCTCAGTGGCAGACACTAAGCAGGTTGCCAAACTACACTAGAAGCAGTTAAATACGTAAGTAGGGAGTCTGCTTAAATTTCTCTATATCAGAAGTATCATTTAAAACCGGGGCATTAACCTGAAATTGAACCGATCGAGATTAAATATTTAACTTGGGCTCTGTTAGGGAGTCTCCAATCAATCAGGGCTGATCTTGATAGGGCGATCGTGAATTACAGGTTTGGGCTGCATTCCAGGTCGTAAGACACTCACGAACAGCCCTCAATTATAGGTTGGAAAGCGGTAATACCCGCCCCGCTTTCCCTCACCGCCATCCCTTCAGCCGACCGTCGTCCTCCACCCCCAGCCTGGTGGCGGGGGACTGACGGAAAAAACAGAAGTGAAAACAAGGAAGCGTGCGGGATACTTTAGCGGGAATAAACATGACAAAGGACAATAATTCAGGAGAGCAAAAACGGCTGATGCTGGTTGACGACGACCCCAACTTGATCTTGCTCGTCAAGGACTACTTGGAGTTTCGGGGTTACAACGTCATTACAGCAGAAAACGGCAGAGACGCTCTGGAAAAACTAGAACAAGAAGTTCCCGACTTGATTATCTGCGACGTGATGATGCCGGAAATGGACGGCTACACTTTAGTCAAACACATCAGAGAAGACCCTCGCACTAACTGGATTCCGGTTCTTTTCTTGTCCGCAAAAGGTCAAAGTTCAGACCGAGTAAAAGGCTTGAGCACTGGGGCTGACGTTTATATAGTCAAGCCTTTTGAACCAGAAGAACTGGTAGCCCAAGTGGAATCTTCTCTGAAAGCAGCATCCCGCTTGATTCGCCACTCAAATCCCGGTATGGAGAGTGGCCCAAAAATTAAGGCGCGCCGCAATGTCGAATTGACTCCCACTGAGTTAAAGGTGGTACAGTTGCTAGCGCAGGGTATGGCAAACCGCCAGATCGCAGACGTGATGAATGTCAGCCAGCGGACAATCGAAAGCCACGTCAGCAATATGCTGGGCAAAACAGGTCTGCACAACCGGACAGAGTTAGCTCGCTGGGCTCTTGAAAGCAAAAAGGCTTGAGCGGAGGTAGTCTGCGCTATGAAATCAGGGGAGCAAAATCTACTGCTATGCGCTGGGCGTATGCCTGCTTGGCGGTAGGGCGGTGGGCACGGTAGTTTGAAGGCGCCATTAACCTTGACACGGCAGCCGGTATTGAGTTACTAGGCGTATAGTTTGTGAGGGCCCCTCGCTCAAATGCAAGCAGGGTTAAAAGAACCCTCTGGCGGTAGAGCCGAAAATATGAAATACTGGGGAGATGGAGTTTTCTGAAGTCTAATCTATTGCCTCAGTTAGCTCCATGTTGCTAAAATGTGATATTTAGATTAACTTCTTTCTACAATTATTAGGTCTAAGTTTCTATGACAAACTTAATGAACCGCCTTTCTATTTTTGTGGACGGGAACAATATGTTCTACGCTCAACAAAAGAACGGTTGGTTTTTTGATCCTCGCAGGGTGCTCGAATATTTCAAAACTTCGCAGCCGAATGTCATCTTGATCAATGCTTTCTGGTATACGGGTCTCAAAGACCCCCAAGATCAAAGGGGATTTCGAGATGCTTTGATCAGTCTGGGTTACACGGTTCGCACTAAAATTCTTAAGGAATATTACGACGATGCTTCGGGCAGATATTCTCAAAAGGCTAATTTAGACATAGAAATTGTGGTTGATATGTTTAATACCGTGGATCAATACGACCAAGTTGTGCTGTTTAGCGGGGATGGGGATTTTGAGCGGGCGATCGAGCTGCTCCGCTCGAAAAATACTCATATTACTGTGGTATCAACCGAAGGAATGATTGCTAGAGAGTTACGAAATGCTACAGATAGGTATATAGACCTAAATGAAATTAGGGAACATATCGAGAAGATGGATTATTAGTCAGTAGTTATTAGTCATTAGTCATTAGTTATTAGTCATTAGTCATTAGTCAGCAGTCATTAGTCAGTAGTTATGGGTTATGGGTTATTAATTATTCGTTATTGGCGCGAGACAGGGGACTGGTGACTGGAGGCTAAAAATCCAGAAAAACGGACAAGTAAAAATCAGGAAAACACTTTTTTAGAGCTATGAAAACTCAACCAAGTCAAGACCGGATTATTATTTTCGATACGACTTTGCGAGACGGAGAACAATCTCCGGGTGCATCTCTGAATGTTGATGAAAAGCTGACTATAGCTCGCCAGTTAGCGAGATTGGGCGTGGATGTGATTGAAGCGGGTTTCCCTTTCACCAGCACGGGAGATTTCGAGGCAGTCCAAAAAATAGCCCGATCGGTTGGCACGGAAGATGGCCCGACAATTTGCGGTTTAGCACGGGCGAGAAAGCAGGATATTAAAACAGCAGCAGAGGCTCTGAAACCAGCAGTAAATTCGCGAATTCATACGTTTCTGGCTACGTCTGATATTCACTTGGAGTATAAGCTGAAAAAGACGCGGGCTGAGGTTCTGGAAATTGTGCCGGAAATGGTGGCTTACGCTAAGTCTTTTGTGGATGATGTGGAGTTTTCGCCGGAAGATGCTTGTCGATCGGAACCGGAGTTTTTGTATCAGGTTCTAGAACGGGCGATCGCAGCGGGTGCGACAACTGTTAATATTCCCGATACTGTCGGCTACACTACTCCGAGCGAATTTGGGGCTTTGATTCGGGGAATTAAGGAAAATGTGCCGAATATCGATCGCGCGATTATTTCGGTTCACGGTCACAATGACTTAGGATTGGCTGTTGCTAACTTTTTGGAAGCCGTAAAAAATGGCGCCAGACAGTTAGAATGCACGATTAACGGGATTGGCGAACGGGCGGGAAATGCGGCTCTGGAAGAGTTGGTAATGGCGCTTTACGTGCGGCGTCAATATTATAATCCGTTCTTGGGCCGGCCTGCGGATTCTGAGGAACCGCTGACAAATATTGACTCCCGCCAAATTTACAAAACTTCGCGCTTGGTTTCCAATTTGACGGGGATGTTGGTGCAGCCAAATAAGGCGATTGTCGGGGCAAATGCTTTCGCTCACGAATCGGGAATTCACCAAGACGGAGTGCTGAAAAATAAGCTGACATACGAGATTATGGATGCCGAGTCGATCGGCTTAACTGAAAATCAAATCGTCTTGGGCAAATTGTCGGGCCGCCACGCATTTCACACTCGCTTGAAAGAGTTGGGTTTTGAAATGGCAGACGATGAGCTAAATAAGGCTTTTATCAAGTTCAAAGATTTAGCGGACAAGAAAAAAGAGATTACTGATTGGGATTTAGAGGCGATCGCCAATAACGAAGTGCACCAAGCACCGGAACTATTCCGGTTAGAATTGGTGCAAGTTTCCTGCGGCGACAAATCTCGCCCGACAGCAACTGTCACTGTGCGGAATCCGGCGGGCGAAGAATTGACCGATGCTGCGATCGGCACTGGGCCGGTGGATGCGATTTACAGGGCAATTAACCGGGTGGTAAACGTACCCAACGAGTTGATCGAGTTTTCTGTACAGTCGGTGACAGCGGGAATAGATGCGATCGGCGAAGTAACAATTCGCTTGCGGCACGAAGGCAAAGTATTTTCCGGTCACTCGGCAAATACCGACATTATCGTAGCGTCTGCTGAAGCATACATCAGCGCTTTAAATCGCCTGTATCAGGCATTGCAGCATAGTGCTGAAAAAGCCTCGGAACAGCCAACTCAGATCAGAAATGAAGTTGTTGCAGAAGCACAGCGCTGATAAATTTCTTGTCAGCCATTTTTCTTGAAACAAGCCGCAGACGAACCCAGAGCCAAGCAGATAAATCTCAATTTATCTGCGTTGTTCCGGGTTTATCTGCGGTTTAAAATTACTTTTTTTTACTAATAATCAACTCTTGAAAAATGCAAGACGAAACCTTAAAAAAAGAGCGACAGTTCCACGATGCTTGGGCATCTACGATCGATATTGACGGCATTCGAGTCAATGATTACTTTGAAGCTTGTACCGCCCCAGAAAATAGATTTATCGTCGAGCAAATGGGCGATATTACAGGCAAACGCCTGTTAGATTTAGGCTGCGGCGCGGGAGAAAATAGCGTTTATTTTGCTAAAAAAGGCGCCGATTGTGTGGCTGCCGACTATTCTCAGGGCATGGTAGAAGTTGCTCTAAAATTGGCTGAGAAAAACGGCGTCAAAATAGACGGCTGCACGGTGAATGCAATGGCGCTGGATTTCCCCGACAATAGTTTTGATATTGTTTATGCTTCTAATTTGTTGCACCATTTACCGGAACCAGAAAAGGCAATTCGCGAAATGCACCGCGTCCTGAAGCCTGGGGGTAAAGCTTGTTTTTGGGACCCCATGAAGCACAATCCGGTGATTAATGTTTACCGCAGGATGGCTACTGAGGTGCGGACGGAGGATGAAAGTCCTTTGGATATTAATATTGTGAATTTTGTCCAGTCTTTGTTTTTGGAGACTGCTTATGATACGTTTTGGCTAACATCGCTTTGGATTTTTTTGCGTTTTTATTTAATCGAAAAAGTGCATCCCAATGAGGAGCGTTATTGGAAAAAGATTATCATTGAACAAGAGAGATTGAAACCGGAATACTCTCGGTTAGAAGGGTTGGATGGGTTTTTGAAAAAGTTGCCTTTGATGAAGCGCTTGGCTTGGAATTTGGCTGTGGTGGCAACGAAGTAGTTACAAGAAGTACAATAAGTTAAAGCATTTAATTAAGAGGGTAATTATGCCAGAAACTATTACTGCTATCTACGAAAACGGGGTTTTTCGTCCCTTGAGTTCTGTGTCTTTCAAGGATGGGGAAACTGTGCAGATTCAACTCTGGCCAGATGATCCAAAAAAGCAGGCAGAATTGGCAATCCAGTTTTTAGTTGACCGAGGATTGGTGACTCCACTACCTAACGCTCCCCATAACGTCGAGGCTGTCACTGATGAAGATGTGTATGAATTGGCTAAAAGGTTAGGGGCAAAACCGGGCAAGCCTCTATCAGAAATGATTATCGAGGATCGCGGCCCGTGGTAAACATTTATTTTTTGGATAGCAGCGCCCTCATCAAAAGATATGTGGTTGAAATTGGCAGCCCTTGGATAAAAACGCTCACGGATTCCCAGACTGGTAACTCGCTGCTTGTAGTCCGCATCACCTGGGTGGAAGTTCTTAGTGCTTTTGCACGCAGACAACGTGAAGGCGGTATAACTCCTGCGGAAGTGGCTGCACTTATTCAAAAATTTCGCTTTGAATTCAATAGTCGGTATAGAGTTATCGAAGTTGATCGGGCACTGGTTGAAAGGGCGGGTGAACTGATTGTTCAATATCCACTGCGGGCTTATGATGCTGTGCAATTGGCGGCTGCTTTGCGCGTTCAATCTGTTTTAACATCAATCCCAGAAACTCAACTAATTTTTGTTTCTGCGGATAACAGATTGCTGGATATTGCTCAGTCCGCAGGGTTGGCGATTGATAATCCTAATAATTATCCGTAATCAAGCTGTTGGTAGTGAGGAATGCAAGCCTTCATACCAATCAGAGGACTAAACTCATCATTAGAAACTAATTTTAGTGCGATCGTTATTTATAGGATGTCTTTCAAAGTTTTAAGTAATATTTGATTCTGTTCCTCCGTACCTACACTAATCCGCAATTTGTCTTCTAATCGCGGCTGATTGAAGTATCGAATCAATATTCCCCGTACTTTCAGTGTTTGATAAATTCTTTCTGCATCGCCGTTTGGCGATCGCACTAACAAAAAGTTGGTTTGGGAGGGCCAAACGTCAAAGCCTAATTCCTTGAAGCTAACGGCTAGTTTTGCTCTGGAAGCCTTAATCTTTTCGGCGTTGGCTATTTTGTGGTCTTGATCTGCGATCGCAGCCGCCCCCACTGCATAGGCTAAAGCATCGACATTATAACTGTCTTTGATTTTATTTAATTCTGCCAGCAGCGCCGGATTTGCTATGCCAAAACCCAGCCTCAATCCTGCGAGGGAATAACCTTTTGAAAGCGTCCTCAAAACTATAACATTGCTGTACTTTTTTGTCAATTCCAAAGCATTATTTTCTGCGAAATCTACATAAGCTTCGTCGATGACAAGAATACCCGATAACTCTTTAGCCAGTTTCTCCAAATCTGCAACAGATATGGCTGTTCCCGATGGACTGTTTGGCGAAGCTACAAATGTCACAGCACCCTGGGCTGCTATTAGCAAATCGACTGGTAACTTGTAGTCGTCGGGATAAGGAACTTCAACCAATTCTGCATCTTGAATTTCTGCCAAAGTCCGGTACAATACATAGGTTGGCGCGGGACAAACAATCTGTTTCCCTGATTCGCCCACAGCGCGAACTATCAAGTTTAATAAATCGTCGCTGCCGTTACCTACCGCAATCCAATCGTCACGTACTCCTAACACTTTACTAGCAGCGATGCGGAAACTTTTGCCAGTTGGATCTGGATAGCGCCGCAGCATTTCTCCGTCTATTTCCTGAAGCACTTTTAAGGCTTTGGCAGAAGGCGGATAGGGATTTTCATTAGAATTTAGTTTAATAATTTTTGTGCCTAGCGGTGGCTGTTCCCCCGGCACATAGCCAGACATTTCGTGGATGCTTGTGCGAAAGTAATTCATCTATTAATTGAGTTTTGTGGAACGCGTATCTTGCCCGTTCTTGATAATGGTGCAAGATATCAAGTTAAACAAATTATATCAAACAATTAGTGACTATCCGTGTTATGCCCAAATCAATTAACTTTTGCATATCCGCTCGATCGTCCACCGTCCAGGCCACAATGTCAACTCCCTGACTCCGGCTTTCTTGAATTAGTGCGGGGTTTTCCAGCAACACGCGATACAGACTGCTAATCAAATTATCCTGATGCGTTACAGCTTGAGCTAATTGAGTTTTGTACGCTTCTAGATTAGCAACAATGTGTCCGATCGCCAAATTGCCAGATAGCCGCCGCACTTGTTCCAAAAATTTATCGTTAAAAGAGGTAATAACGCATTTGTGTTGGATTTCTTCGCCCTTCAAAGTATTGACAAAATCCGTGACATCTGCGTCAGACCACTCGCAGTGAGGTTTGACATCAAAGTAAAGAAATTTGTCAACCTTTTTGAGTATGGTTAATGCGGCTTTTAAAGTAGGAATTTTTTCTTGTGAAAATTCATCGCTAAACCATTTTGCCGCATTAAATGTCTGCAATTCAGACAGGGTTGTTTCCCTAACTTTGCCAGAAACTCCCGTGATTCTATCTAATGTTGCGTCGTGAAAAATCACTGGTACGTTGTCGGCGGATAGCTGGATGTCAAATTCGATCGAATGAGCTCCACGGGCGATCGCCCGTTCAAAAGCTGCTAAAGTATTCTCGGGGGCGATCGCCGAAAATCCCCGATGTGCGATAATTTCTAAATTCACTGTCTTGTACCCTCTAAAAAATCTGCCACAGTTTGATTAAAAGTTTCTGGTTGAGTCAAAAAACACCAGTGATTCCCCGGTACTTTTGCAACGGTAAGATTTTTTAAGTATCTATTGTATGGCTGCATTTGCCAATCCATGCGATTTACGCCTTTTTCCGGCTGTACAAACAAAGTCTGGATATCAATATTTTCAGTTAAACCGGCAACTTTCATCACTTCGGCAAATATCTGATTTCTGGCTGCAATCGCAAATTTACTGCCCCAAGTTCCGTCTGATTTTTGTTCGATTTGGTGTTGGAATACCATTTGCTGCAAGTCACTCCAATCTGCGTATTCTCCCGATTGTTTTGCTGCTGCTTCTGCTTGGGCTAAAGTCGCAAACGGGCCCACACATTTGAGACAGTCTAATTTTCGGTAAACAATTGGCAGGGTGAGTTTCATCGCGGCGGGCAGTTTGGTGATGAAGATGGGGTCTACTAAAATCATACTGCAAAAGCGATCGGGATATTGCCTCGCCCAAATCGCTGCTAGTTTTCCCGTCCAAGAATGTCCTAAAATGTGTGCGTCAGACCAGTTGAGATGTACCATCAAAGCTTCTAAATCTGCGATCGCACTTTCAAAAGTATAGGCTGTTTTCGGTTTGCTACTGTCTCCGTGACCGCGCATATCGGGCGCTACAATATGATAGCGGTTCGACAAATAATCGCCCAAGCTACTCCAGACACACGAACTATCTGCTAAACCGTGTAACAGCAGCAAACGCGGAACTTTTGTTTTCCCTGTTTCTGGCTTCCATTCTAGGTATGAAAGTTCGATCTTTGGCAATTGCAAAGTGTTACGACTTGGCATAATTAGGGGATTTTATAGTTGGATTAATTGGATTTAACCTCTTTTAACTATTTTTCTACATAGGCCAGATACCTGTTCACAAAAAGTTAATTTTATTCTACTGTTTTCATTAACAGGCATCTTGCCTTTTTCACAAAGAATAAATTTTTTGTGGGTGGGGTGGGCTTCTCGCCCGCCCTTATGACCTAACCTTGGCCCTTCAAGCTAAATAAAAGAAACTGAGTTTTCTGCGCTTCATCAAAATTGTCGTCACTGACCAAAACTAGACTTTTTCTGCCATTTGGCAACTGCGGCCCGAGGGTCATTCCCTCTAAATTGTACAGCGGAATTCCGAGTTCGCTTAAGTCTAGCAGCAACTTTTTCTTAACAGGTTCGACCATTGTCACTTGTCCTTTAAAACTCTGGATTCTCGAAGTATCTGTAGCCGCCCCAAGCGCTACTTGATAAATCCTAGCACTGTATCCCGACAGCCCAAAAGAACGTTCTAAACTCAGAATCTGACCGCCACCGACAGTTACTAATTCTGTTAAACCGTTCAAAATAGTCATGGGAACTTGGTCGAGACGGTAAAGATTTTCTGAGACTAATTGCGGCGTTTTATCGACGATAATATAATGTAAAAGACGGAGTTTACTTGCCTGTTCCGGGTCTAAATCTTGCATTAACGGCGCTTCCGTAGCTGCGAACAAACGAAACGGATCGAGACCGCCCGGACTAAAGGTTTCTGGGTCGATGGTTAAAGATTCAAAACCTAAATTTTCCACCACTCCTTGCTGCTGTTTTTCATCGCTGGCATCAGGAATATAGCGCTTTGGTATCGGCAATTGCCCCCGCAATTTCCCGGTTTTGAGGTCAAACTCTCCTACAAAAGGAGGGATGCCAGCATGAGTGACGCCTTCGTTGGCGACAAATACTGAATTGCGGGGAGAAAGGGCGATGCCTTCGGGATTGATGGAACCCCAAGAGAAGGTTTCACCGTCTGCTTTTTTGAGGGAGGTAACGCCTTCAACGGCAACTTTTTTTAGGCGAATATTTGCTGCGTCGCTCGATGTGATGTCTAGTCTGAGACTGTAAAATCTGGCTTCTCCGTTTTCGCTGGGGTCGTCGGAAAGAGCGTAAAAGCGATAAGCTTTGGAATTGACTGCGCTAATACCTTTGGGGTCGTAGGTAATTCCTGACAAACCGCCGACTGGTGCTCCTTCAAAATTCATTTTTGGCAATTGGTACTCGCCCAAAAATTCTAGGGACATTTCTGGAAAAGAGCGGTCTCTAGCAACTGCGGGAGGGGGGGCGCAAGCTGTGCAAACAGTTAAAAGAATTAGGGCTAGACTGAATAAGCGTAAAATACGTTGGCGAAGCCCTCGAAGAGGATCGCCCAGCGTCTTTAAATCCTCATAATTGCTCAGTGCGGTAGTTTTTATTTTGTTGCTCTTGTTGAACAGTTTGCTTTTGTGCCATCTTTGTGACATAATTTATACCGTTTTGTAGATATGCAAAACTTGATGTTTCCAGAAGAGATGCCGAATCGCGGCAACCAAATTTTGAGACTGAGAAGTTCTGTGCCAATTGGGTGCTTGCTTTTCTTGTGGCTGTGTGCTGGTTCTATTGCTAGCGCCCAAACTAATCCACCAGGCCTCGATCAATTTTCCCCTAATCCTCTAGAAATTACCACACCCGATCCCCTAGCTCCCGCTAACGAATCTTTGAGCAGCACTCAGCGGGACGAACTGACAGCGGCTTTGGAGCAGTTAAACTTAGAAGCAGCGGCTAAACAGCAAGCTGGAGATGGGGCGGGTGCTTTTGAAATTTGGTTCCGAGAATTGCGGCTGCGTAGGTATCTGGGCCCTGCGGCGGAAATTGCTGCTTTGAGTCGGGTGGGAAGTGTTGCTTGGAGTAACGGTAAAAACCTAGAACTACAGCTTATTACCAAACGGTTGCAAGCAATTCAAAAAGAAGTCAAATCCCAAGTACCACTTAATACTGAGTTGCTCCCCGCCTTCGCTGCTGCTTTTCAGCAGGTGCGCGCTAAAGGCCCGACTGTAGAAGTTTACCAACAAATTCTCGAAAATGCGCGCCAAAACGAAGATATATTGGCTCAAGGTCAGATTTTGAAGGCGATCGGGCTCATTCACATCAATTGGTTGAGTTACGATAAAGCTGCTCCCGTCTATGAGGAATTGGCAACTTTAATTCAGGAAAACCGCGCTTTATTTGCTGCTAATTCTGCTGTGCCAACTTCTGCTGTAGTTGCGGGAAACGGCGCGCCGCCGCAACCTGTAACTCCTCCAACAGAGGTAGATACTCTCAGACAGTTGGCCTACGTTTACCAGCAGTCGAAACAACCCCTAAAGGCGATCGCAGCCAGGGAAAAACTAGCATCGGTGTATCTTAACTTACAAAACCCGAGTGCTATACCACCGATCAAAATTGCGATCGCCAGCGATTATCAAACCATCGGCCAAATCAATTTAGCAGCTCAATACTATCAGGAAGCATACAATTTAGCCGTCCCCATTCAACAGTTTGCCCAAGCTAGCGAAGCTTTGGATAAATTAGCATTGCTTTACCGAGCGCAAAAGCAGTGGGAGCAGACTTTGCGGATTTATCAAATGCAGTTGCTGTTAGAAGAGCGGGCTGACAATTTCTACGGATTGATGAACGCTTATGACAATATCGGTCAAGTTTATCAAGAGATGAAGGCTTACGATAAAGCTTTGGAATCCTATCAAAAAGGGTTGGATGTGGCTAAAAGATTGGGACACAGACAAGAGTATTTTGCTAAAAAAATTCAAAAAGTTAACAAGCAATTGCAAAGGACTTCGTAGTTGTCAGCCGACAATAATGCCAATTTGCGCTCCGAGTAATTTAAAAGTAGTAAGGTGTGCAATGCACACCCTACGAAGATACTTTGGACTGGTAAGCTTCTCGCGAAATAGAATAATATACTACATCAGTTTCGTAATAATGAGCATTTTTTTCATATTTCATGCCAACTTTCTGTATCACCCGCTGAGAGGCGATATTTTCTGGGCGGGCGATCGCAACTATTCTGTCTAACTTTAATATTTCAAATCCATAATTTAGACTAGCAAAAGATGCTTCTGTCGCCAATCCTTGATTCCAATAAACTTTGTCGAGCGCATAGCCCAGCTCAACTTCCGATGTTCTGTCCAGAAAACCAAGTCCGCAGCGACCAATCATTTTACCGTCGATTTTATGTACTACAGCCCACATCCCGAAGTTGTTTTCTTCCCAACGTTTGAGCATGGTATGAATAGCGATTTCTGTTGCTTCTCTACTTCTAACTCCTGTGAGGTATTTCATGATTTCCGGATCGCTGTAGATGCGGTACAGCTCATCTAAGTCGTCTGGTGTAAATTGTCTCAGATACAATCGGGCTGTCTCTATTTCGTGCATGATTTATCAGTACAAAGTCTAATACACTTTCCTTGGCGCAACGGTGAAATGTAAAATCAATTTCTTCAATGCAGTGAAGTGCATTTTGAAAACTCAGCATTTGACTAGCAAATAAAACCAGTGGCGAACTCTATGTCTAAAGGCATAAAGTGGCAAGGAGCGGGTATCCGCTGTTGTAATAAATATGGGCGACTGAGTGCTGTCGGGAGCGAGAATTTGCTGGAGCTGTAGAAGATTTCCTAATTTAACTGACTCTATTTGCTACAATTGTTAGCTGGATATATTGTACAGCTTTTTTGCTCAAAGCTGAGCGAACTGATCTCGCCAGCCCGCCCTACAAGCCGCGCAGCGAAAAAAAGCTCGATATCCTCAGCAAAAGCCGCCGAAGTTAGCAGCATAATAGCTTTTGCAATCTAAAATCTAAAATCTAAAATCTAAAATCGGATGACAATTTCCTCACCAGTAGCAGATACCAAAAACAAATCCGGCCAGGAAACAGACTGGCGGTTATTCATGAGGTTGGCGTCTTACGCAACCCGCAGCAAACGCTTGTTGATTATTTCGATCGCACTATTAGTACCGCTAGCAGTCTCAGGAGCAATTCAACCGATTCTCATCGGACAGGCAATTTCGGTAATTCGCTCGGAACCTACCTACGAATTCTTGCGGGGATTGTCGCTATCTGCTGCATTGAATATTTTGGCTATTTTGCTGATGCTAACTATAACACTTAGATTAGCATTGCAATCACTTCAAGGCTATTTAGTCACGAAAGTAGGGCAAATAATTACTACAGATATTAGAAATGATTTGTTCGCCCACGTCACATCGCTAGCAGTGAGATTTTTCGATCGCACTCCTGTCGGTAAATTAATGACTCGCCTCACCAGCGATGTAGAAGCTTTGGGAGAGGTTTTCTCTTCAGGAGCGATCGGCATTGTCAGCGATTTATTTTCAATTTTAGTAATTGCCATTTTCATGTTTACCATGCAGTGGCAACTAGCTTTAATGTTGGTGCTGATGATGATACCAATTACCGCAGTCATAGTTTATTTCCAGTACCAATATCGCATAGCAAATTACAATACGCGAGAAGAACTGTCCGATCTCAACGCACAACTGCAAGAAAACCTAACTGGTATTGGCGTAGTGCAGCTATTCCGCCGCGAAAGATTCAACTCAGAATTGTTTCGCGTCACCAATAAACGCTACATTAAAGCAGTTGACAAAACTATATTTTACGACTCAGCCGTATCTGCGACATTAGAATGGATTGCTTTAGTAGCGATTGGAGCCGTTTTGTGGATGGGTGGTCAAAGGGTTTTAGCCGGTAATCTTAACTTCGGTACTCTGTCTGCATTCATTTTATTTGCTCAGCGTCTCTTCGATCCGCTGCGGCAATTTGCAGAGAAATTTACCGCCATTCAAGCAGGATTTACCGCCGTCGAACGGATTAGCGATATTCTCAACGAACCGATCGAAATTAAAGATCCAACCAGCGCTAAGAAGGAAGAAGGAAGAGGGAAGAGGGAAGAAGGAAGAGGGAAGAGGGAAGAAGGAAGAAGGGAAGCTTATTCACCGTTGTTAATAACTGGACATCCAGAGGCAACGGCTTACAACTTGTCTCCGTTCGATCGAGAATTGACAGATAATCATCAAAATGGAGCAAGTTCAGAATATCGTTTATTGTCTAACAATCCCAAATTACCCCCCAACCCCCCGAAGCTAAGGGGGGGAGAAAATGCCAAATCGCAGAATTCTGAATCGGGAGAAATCCAATTTGACAACGTGTGGTTTGCTTACAAACAAGACGAATATGTCCTGCAAAACCTCAATTTCACCATCAAATCCGGCGAAAAAGTAGCATTAGTCGGCCCCACCGGTGCGGGCAAAAGTTCGATTATCCGTCTCCTGTGCCGCCTTTACGAACCTAGCCGAGGACGGATTCTGGTTAATCATGTGGATATTCGAGATTTGCCTCAAGCAGAGTTACGCAGGCACATAGGCGTAATTATCCAAGATGGCTTTCTATTTGCTGGTGACGTGAAGAGCAATATCAGCTTGGGAGAAAGTTACTCGATTGAGGAAATTCAAGCAGCAGCAGAAAAGACAAATGTTGCCCGGTTAATCGAACAGTTGCCTCAAGGTTATGATACGCAATTGCGGGAACGGGGAACCAATCTTTCGGGGGGACAAAAGCAATTATTAGCGTTTGCTCGCGCCGCTATTCGCAATCCCAGTATCTTAGTTCTAGACGAGGCAACTGCTAGTTTGGATGTGGGGACGGAAGCTTTAATTCAAGAAGCTCTAGAGCGTTTGATGGCTGACAGAACGGCGATAATTATTGCCCACAGGCTCTCGACTATCCGAAATGTCGATCGCATTTTAGTGCTCAAACGCGGGCAGTTAGTAGAATCTGGCAGCCACGAAGAGTTGTTGCAGCTAGAAGGGTTGTATGCCAGTTTGTACAAGTTGCAAATGCTGGGAAGTTAATATCGGAAGGAAGAAGGAAGAGGGAAGAAGGAAGAAGGAAAATTTTCGGAATCTCCCTATACCCGGCTTCTGGAAGAAGTCTGGTATTTAAAAGAATCAAAAATCAAAAATCAAAAATCAAAAATTGGCTCACTTGCCCGAAATCATTTTCCCCAGGGTTTCCGGCAAGTGAATTATATGTTGGAAAAGCTGATTTGGGCCGATGCCAAACAATAACTGCATTGTCAGCACAATTGCTGCTAAAGCAATCGCTGTCCCGATGCTGGCTTTCAACACTTTAAACGCCCAATTAAAGACTAGCCAAGATACAAGTAACGAAGCAATTAAGATAATTAGTTCTATTGGCATATAACATTTTTAACTCTATTTAAAGTCTACATAAATTACGTATCAATACCAGAGAAACCGGGTTTTTTATCTGTGTTAAATGCCGGGATGCAGTATTGCCGTAAAAACCCGGTTCCTACGTCAAGGACTACTCTACTTATTACTTTAAGCAATACTGCCGCGCTTCCGTGTTTCCTTATAAGAAATTCCGACATTCTTTAAGCCGGCTTTAATCATTTGCTGCTCTAACAAAGCGAAAAAGCGACTTCGATCGCCCCCCGTGACTACCGCTTGATTGTGAGCTTCTGCTAGAGTCACCGGATACCCGCCGCCTTTGTGTACTTGAGCCAGCATCATTCCTAATGCTAAATCTAGCTGTGCTGTATCTTGTGCTACCCATTCCGGCACTTCTATTCTAGCAATTTCTGTGCCAACGTGAACGTAACAGAAATAGACGGAATTAAGACCGTACAAATCTAAAATTCGAGCTTGAGATTTCCACAAAGGGCTCCTTTGTCCGGGGGAGAGGATTGTTGCCCACAATATGGCATCCCGCAAAGGTTCAAATTCTTGACAAGGTGCTTTTTCGGCGAAAGAAATTGTGGCGGCAAATCCGACGTTCGGGCAATTTGTCATGCAGTCTGGTACTTCGTGGGTGCAAGCTTCAAACCGCAAAAAAGATAAGCTTTCGCTGCTCCGAGAAGCGCTTAAGTATCCTAACAGCGGAATTCCTGCTAAACGCAACTTGTCCCAAGCTTCTAAAATAGGCAGCAAAATTTGATCGCGCGCGTCGGTGGGTAACTGTTCCAAAAACCAATAAATTAGGGAACCGTCTACCATTGCTAAAGCTGGCGCGGGCAATTTATTGTCGTTAACTTTTGCCCAATTGCATCCCATTTCTGCTAAGGCAATTGCTTCGGAAACTGCTCGCCGGTATCCCATCCATTCTTCGGTTCTAATTCCCCACTGACGGGAACCGTACAAGTCTTCGGGTTTGTAGAAAACCTCGGGTACGCTGTCTAAAACTGGGTGGCGGCTTTGTCCGTAGTGCAGCATGACTGTGCCGACGTTTAGCAGGTAGCAGTAGGCTATTTCGTGATGGTTGGGGGAAATTTGCGAGCCGTCTGTGGCAAAGACTGTGTGGGCGGCGGGGGGTGCGGTGATGTAGGTGCGATCGTCTAAGGGCTCGATCGGCGTGGCAGCATTGAATAAAGTGCGATCGCGCCAATTCTCTTGCAATTCCACCAATTTTTCCTGTTCCGCTGCAGCCTTTACCAGCAAATTCTGAGCCACTTCCAAACGCTGGCGAGCGGCAGCCGCTTCCACATTCAAATGTTGGCTCATTCCCTGCATTGCCTTGGCTGCTTTAGTTAAATCGAGCATGGGTTTTAAGTCTCAATATTAGAAAACTTTCAAGCTGAGAAATTATCAAAACACTTTTCAATTTTTTGGTTCCGAAGCTTGTTTTTTTGTCATACAGGCGGTTCGATCGACTAAAACACTTCGTGTGCGCCCCCATAAATAGTAAAATAACCTGGTTTTTGAGGTCAAGATTACCTGCAATAGTCTATGAAAAAAAACATTTTTTTTGTCGATAGCCTTGCTTTTTTGAGGAGTCTCTGTTATATTTATCTTATAATGGGATGGTGGTCAAAATATTATTTTGACCACCATCCCATTATATTAATATACCATGTTTGCGCCGCAAAAGTCAACAAAAAAGATGTAAAATTTTGTGATTTTTTTGACTCTGAAAAGCGAAAAAAATCACAAGTGTAAACAAATCTAACATCAACATTCGAGCGGCAGCCAATCGGCAAAATCTCCGGCAAACTGCGACAGAGAAAGCAATTGAACTGGTGGATTTTGAGCCACAGATTCCCGTTCTGGCAAAGTATTGTAACCCCAATCAGCCAAAAATAACCTCACCTGAGATAAATCCGGCTGCTGCTTTACCGACAGCAAAGTTTTTAACCGATCTTCGACAAACCAAATAGTCGAATCTTTGCCAGACGCTGCCAAAAATTCCCGCAAAATTTGGTGTTTCGGCTTGTTGTATTCCTTGCCAAAAATCAACTCCGACGGCATTTGTACGCCTGCTAGCTGCAAAAGTTCCCGCACAAAACGACCTTCCTTTGTAGTGACGATCGCAACTTTCACCGAACTATCCTGCAACGAGTGCAAGCGATCTGCAACCCCTGGATAAAAGCGGTGCAAAGACAGCCACCCAGCTAAATCCTCAGCAATCCAATTATCGCGCAATCCGTCTAACATAGCACCGACAGACTGCGCTTTTAAATTATTTTCGGTCAACAAATACGGTACTATATTGGGCCACTCTAGCAAAATTTGCTCTGGGGAAATTCCTGTCAGTAGTGCGCGGATCAGCAGCGGCATTTCCCAACCGGTTTCGATGGCGGGCCGCACTCGGTAAAAACTCAAAGCTAAATCTGGATCGGGCTCTGTTTCGACTGGTTTCCAGATTTGACAGTAGGTACGCCAAGCGGTTTGGAAATATTCGATTAGTCCGTCACAAATCACACCGTCAAAATCAAGAGCTAGAATTGTCGGAAAATTATTAGCCATCAGTGAATCGATTTTAGATTTTAGATTTTGGATTTTGGATTGAAGAATTGAAGAAAGCGACCTCACGGATAAATCCTGGGACTGGTTATCGGATACTATTTTGTGGTTGTGCCAGGATAAAGACGGGGGCTTGTACCCTGGCTGCTTTCGGTCACTGGATTGAAGAATTGAAGAATTGACTATGCAAACACTCAGCAATGATTGGTGAACAGTCGTTATTAAAAAGACTGAACTAGCGGTTGAGCGGCAATCGATTCTAGTCCTTGGGACTGCAACAATTGCGTCCACTCGGTCGTCAGCCGCGAATCATCGGGTGCGAGGCGCCGCATTTCGGCTAGAGTAGCAAGAGTCTCGTACCAAATCCCATTTTGAGCATAAGCAATCACCTTAGCCATAGGGTCGGGATTTGCCAAATCGCTCTTGAGAGTTGCCTGCGGTTCAATTCGCTGCATCCATCCTTTAACAATATAATCTCCGGAACGCTCCAGAGGATCGCAAGCTAGTGCAAACGACCACACATATCGCTTACCAACCTCAATATTTTTTGTCTTGCCTTTCTCAGAAAGGCTAACTCCCACAATTCCGGCTTTGTCATTTTTGATAGTAGTTTCGTAGACTACTTCGGATTCATCTTCATTTAGCAAAACAAACTCTACTTGAGCTGCGGGTTGAGAAACATATACAAAAAATGTTGGCGATTCGGTTAGTGTTAAACCAATATTGCTTTCAGGTATTAAGGGAGTAATGGATAAACCTTGCCGCAACTGACAGCCTCGATGCGTCCCCCCTTGCCGGTTGTCGGGGGCTGTTACATCTGGGGGTTTGAAATTAACATTCTGACTCAGCAGAATGGGTGCAGGCACAGCCTGCATCGGTGTAAGCAAACTCGGCAGAGTAACGGCGATCGCCAATACAGTCATCGCCAGTACAGTAAAATCTATAAAACGTTTCATTTTTCCACCAACTTGTATAAATATTTATAGACCGAATCTCTAATGTTAACCCGGAGTTTTAGCCCCGGGCGCGATCGAGTAAATCGGTCAATTTTCACATCGCCATGGGAAGACCGACCAAACTTCAAGAAATATCGAGATTTAAAGAGGCCCAACCAGCGGTTGAGCTGCAACTGATTCCAGTCCTTGGGACTGCAATAATTGCGTCCACTTGGCTGTCAGCCTCGCATCCCCCGGTTTCTGGCGCCGCATTTGGGCTAAAGTAGCGAGAGTTTCGTACCAAATCCCATTTTGAGCATAAACGTTGAGCCTGGTCATCGGGTCGGGATTTGCCAAATCACTCTTGAGAGTTGCCTCGGGTTCAATTCGCTGCACGAACCCTTTAACAACTACATCCGCCGATCGGTCTTCGGGGTCGCAAACCATCGAAAACGACCATACGTATCGCTTGCCAACTTCAAGGGATTTGTTGTTGTCTACGCTAGCAGGAATACTAACTCCAACAATCCCGGATTTGTTAACTTTAAAGGTTTTTTCGTAGACCACTTTGTCCTCATTTTCGTTGAGCAAAGTAAAGTCTATTGCGGGTGAGGTGTTAGGAATATAGACAAAAATTGTGGGAGAATCTGTTAGGGTTAAACCGATATTAGTTGGAGGCACTAAAGGAGTAATAGATAAACCCGCTGGACAAAGCTTGCTGCCGCGATGTGTCCCTCCTTGTCGGTTGGCGGGGGCTGTTACGTCGGGAGGCTTGAAATTAACATTTTGACTCAGCAGAAGCGGCTGGGATTGTGCGCGCATCGGTGCAAGTGAACTGGGTAGGGTAGCTGCGATCGCAGATACGGCGACCGCAAGTGTAGCCCGATGTAGAAAACGTTTCATTTTGTTGTACCTTTCACTATAATTGCAAACACAGGCATTCGCAGATGGCGACCAATATTTTTGAGCTGCTAGTCGAGAGCGCAGATACACAATTTAAACCTTGACATATTATCAATAACATTAATTAATTCGAGCGGCAAGTCGATTCTCTGTCGCAAACATCAGGTTGCCTAGATCGCAAGTATCATTGTATACATTTGCTCGCCACGTACTGTAAATTTTTGTAACAAAGCGGTCGGAGTTTCCGAGTGTTCTAAGATGGAGGAAGTCTCCAGCAGGCGGGAAATGTGAAACCACTGCTGTTCCAGAAACGACTCAAACTTTTATGCTGGGATAATGAGTAAAATATCTAACAACATTCGATCGGCAGCGGCTCAATTGAGTCAACTGTATAAACCATCACTAGCATTGGCTAAGTCTGTATTAATTGCTAGCGCTGCAGTAACATTATCCTTGATGGGAGCCAGACAGCTAGGAATACTCGAACCAATAGAATTAAGCGCTTACGACCAAATGGTGAGGTGGCGTCCCGACGAAAAGCCAGACTCGCGCTTGTTAGTTGTGGGGATTACCGAAGCAGACATTCAGAAACTGAAACAGTGGCCGATATCCGATCGCAAAATAGCTGAAATTTTACAAAAACTAGAAAAAATGCAGCCGGCAGTCATCGGTTTAGATGTACTGCGAGACGTACCATTAGGAGACGGGCGCGAGGAATTAACTAAAATTTTACAAAAAAGCGATCGCATTATCGGGGTATGTTTAGTTACCGACGGAAGCCCGGACAATCCCGGTTCTCCGCCTGCGCCGGGACTGCCACAAAACCGGGTGGGATTTGCAGATTTCGGAGTCGATCCGGGTGGCATACTCCGCAGGGCTTTATTATTTATGAAACCGCCGACAATGGAGGGCAACTCCTCGGCCCAAAAACATCTTTGTAATGACGACTCTCAAGTTTTATATTCCTTCAACCTCCAGCTAGCACTCCACTACCTGCAAGGGCAAAAAATCTCTCCTCAACTTGCACCAGATCAATCTTTATGGCTGGGAAAAACCCAATTAAAACAACTAGCAAGCAATGACGGAGGATACACAAATGCCGATGTCAGGGGATATCAAATATTAATCAACTATCGTTCCAAGCAGCAAGTCGCAAACCAAGTCAGAATTACGGATGTTTTAGAAGGGAAAGTTGACCCGAATTTAGTTAAAGATAAAATAGTGCTCATCGGTTACACCACAGAAACCGTTAAAGATTTATTTTATACTCCTTACAGTGGGCGACAGAAAAAGAACCAATTCATGCCTGGTATCGTGGCACACGCACAAGTAGTCAGCCAAATTTTGAGTGCAGTTTTAGACAACAGACCGATGTTATGGTTTTGGCCGGAATGGGCAGAAATCCTGTGGATTTCGGGATGGTCAATTGTGGGAGGAACGTTGGCATCGCGGATGGCTCACCCAGCGAAATTGACACTGACATTCGGAGCACTGCTGTCCGGGTGTTGCGCCATCGGCTTTGGGATTTTTCTGTTGGGAGGGTGGGTGCCTGTGGCAGCGCCAGCCTTAGCATTAATCTTAACTGGCGGTAGCATTGTATCAGCAGACAGATTTAATAAAGCCGGATACGGGAAAGCAATTAGCGATCGAGTAAAACAAGTCTTCAAAATCGAAATAGACCAAGCCAAAAAAGAACAGCAAGTCGCAGAAATCACAGAATCTGATTTCTTTAAAGAATTGCAGCAAAAGAAAGATAAACTGAGAATTAGCAAACAAGAAACCTCGGAAAAAGTACCTTCCGAACCCCAAGAAATAACTGCAAGTACCCCAGAACTTCCCAAGGCCGAAAGTCAGACAGACGAATACCTAGCTCAGTTGCAGGAAAAAGCCAAACAGCATAAGCAGCGCGTCGCCGTGACTGAATCGGAAAGCGGCTCTCAAACGGGTGTCCCGATCGATGCGGGCGGCGGTGCTAGTTCAGCCGAAACTAAACCTGATGACGAGTTCAGCGATTTGCAAACCAAAGCCAAACAGATGCGGCAGCGCAGGGGCGCACAAAAGAGCATAAAAGATGAAAAAATTGATAGTTTAACAGATAAGGAGGATTTGGGGGGCAAGGAAGAATGACAGACAACTCGCCTGCATCATCGAGAATTGCATCATAATGGGTTCTCGCCGTTTCTTACCCTCATACGCAGATCATGTCCAAAATCATCTCTGTCCACTCTTACCGGGGCGGAACTGGCAAATCGAACACGACAGCAAACCTGGCATCTATTATCGCTCGCGACGGAAATCGGGTCGCCATTGTGGACACAGACATTCAATCACCGGGGATTCACGTGCTGTTCGGTTTCAGCGAGAGCAACATGGATCACTGCCTGAACGATTACCTGTGGGGCCGGTGTCCGATCGCGGATACGGCCTACAATGTGAGTTCGCTGCTGCCAAAATTAACCAGTAACGGCAACCTTTACCTGATTCCTTCGAGCATTAAAGCAGGGGAGATAGCCCGAGTTTTGCGGGAAGGCTACGATGTGGGACTGCTTACCGACGGCTTTCAAGAACTGATCGAGGTTTTGAACTTAGACTACCTGTTTATAGACACGCACCCGGGGCTCAACGAAGAAACCCTCCTCAGCATCACCATTTCCGACATCCTGCTGCTGATTTTGCGTCCGGATCAGCAAGATTTTCAGGGAACGGCTGTCACGGTAGATGTGGCCCGCAAATTAGAAGTTCCCAAGATTTTGATGACGATCAATAAAGCCCCAGAATCCCTGGATTTCGAGGATTTGAAGCAGCAAGTAGAGAGTATTTACAACATCCCAGTGGCAGGGGTACTGCCCCACAGCGACCAGATGATGCTGCTCGCCAGCAAGGGAGTGTTTGCGCTGCACTTCCCTAACGACCCTCTAACTAAGGTGGTGGAAGCGATTGCAAAACAGATTGTGGGATAATTGGTGCAGCGAATGCCGATCGCCCGCCCAGGAGTTTCGCTTTCGCTCTCCATTCTTGCGGAGCGATGTCCTCCTGCGTATCCCGAATATTTGGTTAAAGACTCAGGAGAATGGTCACAAAATGAGATACAAATAGATTATGAGAATTTGTTAAAAAACTTTAGGAGGAGAACTCATGGATTTTGACTTCCGCATACTAATAGTATTGATGCCCGTATTGTTGGCGGGCGGCTGGGCTGCTTACAACATCGGCAGTATAGCTGTCAAACAAGTGCAGAAATTTTTGAACAAGCAAGCTTAAACTCAGCCTCTTTTCAGGTAATTCCGCAGCCGACTGTTTTTTGAGATACAAAAACAGCCGGCTGATTTGTGCATGGGCTCTGCGGAAGCAATGGCTGAGTTTTGGCGGGCAATTTACTACTGCAGAGAGATAGGGCGAAAGCGAAAGAAAAGTTATCTTCAAAACTTAGGCAGAAACCAGGTGCGATCGACCAAACTACTTTGTTGCAGCAAACGCGCCTGGGTAAAAAAACCCAGTTGCTAAAGCGAGGCGATCGCGTAACTCGGGATTTTGATCTTTTGGGTTCTACTCAGGAGTTTTGAGTAGAGTGCCATAAAATATTTGGCAAGCACCTTCTTGCAGAAAATATGAGACAATCACAAAAGTATTTGCCCTGACAATCGCCCTCAAAACTGCGAAGTTTAACTTGTAGGGAATATCGGTCAAATTGTCAATGTTTAATTCCTATATCTTTAGATAGATTATGCTTTTTCCCCGATCGAGCGGCATTTTACTCCACCCCACATCCTTTCCCAGTCGATTTGGCATGGGAGACATGGGAATAGAAGCATATCGCTTTATTGACTTTTTAGTAGAGAGCGACCAGCAATACTGGCAGGTATTGCCGCTGGGGCCGACAGGATACGGCAATTCTCCTTATTCGTGCTATTCAGCAATGGCGGGAAATCCGCTGCTGATCAACCCAGAACTGCTGCGGGACGACCAATTGCTCGCCGATGAAGACTTCGCTAATTTACCAGAATTTCCGCTCGATTATGTAGACTTCGAGCGGGCGATCGCGCTGAAAGTGCCTTTGCTCAAAAAAGCTTGCGAAAACTTCAAAGCCAAAGCATCCCCCATCCAGCAAAAAGAATTCTTAGGTTTTTGCGAAAGCAAAGAGAATTGGCTGGAAGATTACGCCTTATTTATGGCACTCAAAGATCACTTTGGCGGTGTTAGCTGGAACAATTGGGAGCCCGAAATTGCCCGTCGAGAACCCAAGTCCCTAGAGAAGTGGCGCCAGCAGCTAAATGCTGAGATTTATTACTACAAATACGTCCAGTTTGAGTTTTTTCAGCAGTGGACGGAGTTGAAAAGCTATGCTAATATGCGGGACATTAAAATTATTGGCGATATTCCGATTTATGTAGCTCACGACAGCGCGGATGTATGGTCTCATCCAGAAATATTTTGCTTGGATGAAGCCACCGGAGAAGCAGCTTTAATGGCCGGAGTTCCCCCAGATTACTTTAGCAATACAGGCCAATTGTGGGGCAACCCAGTATACAATTGGGAGAAGTTGCAAGCCAATAATTTCGAGTGGTGGGTGCAGCGTTTTGAAGCGATTTTCTCTTATGTAGACGTGACTCGGATCGACCACTTTCGAGGATTTGAGGCTTACTGGGCGGTGAAGCGCGGACAAGAAACTGCTATGTACGGAGAGTGGATTAAAGCGCCGGGAACAGCTTTGTTGGATGTAATTAATGAGAAGTTTGGCAACTTGCCGATTATCGCTGAGGATTTAGGGGTAATTACTCCTGAAGTGGAAGCTTTGCGCGATCGGTTCGAGTTTCCGGGAATG
Organism: Microcoleus sp. B3-D2; assembly: GCF_036705345.1. NCBI lineage: Bacteria > Bacillati > Cyanobacteriota > Cyanophyceae > Oscillatoriales > Microcoleaceae > Microcoleus > Microcoleus sp. B3-D2. Next base: position 59,900 of record NZ_JAUBUG010000010.1, on the reverse strand, counting down.
AAGATTTTGCAGTTTGCTTTCGGCGCTGGACCCGACGATCCTTTTTGGCCTTTCAATTACGATCGCAACTGCGTAGTCTACACAGGCACTCACGACAACGACACGACTGTCGGATGGTTCAATCAACTCCAAGACTACCAAAGAGAGGAAGTTTATCGTTATTTGGGCTGCATCGATCCCCAAGGAATTCACTGGTCTTTAATCCGCATGGGTTGGATGTCGGTAGCTAATATGGCAATTGTGCCGTATCAAGACTTGTTGGGTTTGGATACAGACGCGCGGATGAATTTTCCGGGGAAAGCAGAGGGAAATTGGGGCTGGCGGTATCGACCTGAAGCTTTGAATTGGGAAGTGCGCGATCGGCTCAAAACCATGACTTACATCTCCGGGCGCGCTCCTAATAAACATTGATAGTGGAGAAGGGGCAGTTGGTAATGGGTAAGGGGTAATGGCTAAGAAGTCAATCAAGACGGACATTCTAATTAAAAGCTGTGGACTGCCAGCTATTACCTATTCCCCATTACCGATTAACAATTACCAATTAACACTTACCCTTCATTCTTTGGCGGTGCTGAAGGCTTGAGTTCGTTTGCTTTAAAAACAACTTCTTTGGCGACTCCAGGATCTCCGAGTGGTTCAGCTTGTCCGTTATTAAGAGCAACCATTACCCCCCCGGCGTTACCTGCTACCACTACCAATTGCTTTTGAGCCCCCCAGGTGCGAACAGTCCCTGAAGGCAAAGTTCCCTCAAACTCTGTTTTACCATCGACTTCAACCTGCATCCACGATTCGGCTTTAAAAGTGACGCTAACCATCACTGGTTTATTGTCAGATTTATCTAATCTTTGACCTGTTCTTACTGCTTCGACAACCTCGTAACTATCCGGTTTCTGATTTTGTGAGGATCTCGATGCCTCAGCAGCTAAACGAGCTTGTTCTTGCTGCCCAAGCGCTAGTTCTTCGGCTCCCCCACCGTTTTTTGCGGTAACAGAACCGCCCATCAACTGAGATAAGACATTGACCGAACAGATAATTAGAAATGTGTAAAAGAGGTAGAGGTGCATCGGTCGTAACTGAGGCCCATCTTGCCAGGATAGCTTCGTTCTCGATCGGGGCGCCGGTTCGATCGGAAAAAATTCGGCAAACTGACTTCCGTCCAAGCCCATTGCTTCAGCGTAGCGCTTGATCAAACCCTGAGTGTAGACGGGTTCTGGAAGTTGGTCTAGTTGACCGTCCTCGATTGCTTGTAGCAGATTCCGCCGAATCATTGTTACCACGGCTACTTTGTCCAAACAAATCGACTGCTGTTCGCGGTACTGACGGAGTTGAGTTCCAATTTCCGCTAGCTTCTTCTTCTGAGCTGTTTCTGGCTCTTGGGAGTGCAGTTTCTGCTTAGTTGTTTTGAAGAATAAAAACAATAAATTCTTTGTCATATGCTGTGCTCCTGGGAATTTACTGGCACGCTTATTGATGTTAGGTTGACTAGATTCCATAAATAAATAATTTCCGCATCTTCTAGGGGTCGGCAGCAGCCTGGTGGCAATATTGGCGAACCGGGCCGCTGCAATTGAATCGGGCCAATGGCTGTGCGGTGCAGGCGCACCACGGGATATCCCAACAGATCGGCTGTGCGCCGAATCTGGCGGTTTCTGCCTTCTGATAGAATGACTTCTAACAGAGTTTCGTCAAGCGCGCGATCGATAACTTTAACTTTCGCGGGCAAAGTTTTTCTGCCGGACAAGATGATGCCCTGACGCCACGTTTGTAGTATGCGTTCCGGGGGATCGCCCCGTACCCACACCTGATAAGTTTTGGCGATCGAGTGACGCGGGTGGGTCAAACAAAATGTCAGCTTACCATCATTGGTAAGCAAGAGGGCGCCGGTGGAATCTGCATCTAAGCGTCCTACGGGGTGGATGCCTTGACCGGAGCGCAGTTGGGGTGGCAGCAAGTCGAGAACTTTCGATCGGGCCCTGGGATCGCTGCAAGTAGAAACTACGCCTGCCGGTTTGTTGAGCAACAGATAGACCTTTGCGGGTCGATCCGTTGGTTTCACCGGGACTCCATCGACTTGGATGAGATCGCGATCGGGATTCGCTTTTTCTCCTAAGCGAACAATCTTGCCATTAACTCGGACTCGTCCAGCTACAATCATCTGTTCTGCAAGACGGCGAGAGGCAATGCCCCACTGGGCGAGGATTTTTTGCAGCCTTTCATCAGACATGACGGGAGTGTGGAAATCCCCAACGAGCCAACGGTGGGGAGGAAACACGACACGGTTAATTGATTAACCGTACTAGCAATGCTCAATTCCTGCTTGGGAATAAATTATAATGCTGACCAATTATTACAGGACGCCCGCCAAGAGTGCAGATTGTCCTTGTGCCCGGTGCAGATTGTCCTGATGGCATTACCCTGAATGCTGTGCAAAAACTACGAGGAAAAGACTCGCGGCAGGCACAGGTTTGCACCGTTGGTTTGCGGCCGGTTTGAAAGGTTTGGGTCTGACCCGACCATAAACCAACACTACCATAAATCCCGTACTCCTGGTTAAATTTATACGCTCGATCGCGAATTTTTCATGGGGATCGCACAACTCGTGAATTACCCCAATATCCCAAGGGGGAAAAGGTGAGAATTTTTCTGCTTCTGGCGTTGCCGATCCCAGATTTCTGCTTGGTTTTGGAGTTAATCGGACTTGTGTTCATCAACCCGGTTTCTAAGGAAAATCAGAGGTTGACAGCGGTATATCTGTGCAGAAACGGCGTTTTTGAGGCCGGATGTGCAAGTTCTAGTTAAATTTCTGTGCTTGAATATTAAGGTTTATATTCTGAAATTGTTTATGACTGTCGATCGAAACTCTCTTCAATTTGACAATAGAGATGGGGCTGGTGACTCTGGTGGGACTGTTAATCTCGGCGAGGAGCCGGGGAAACCAACGCCTAGTCAAGGCAGCCGGATCGCGAGCGCGGTTCTGTCTCCGGCGGTGCAGTTGTGGCTGCGATCGCAAGTTCAGCAGGTGGACGAGTTGAAGGTGAAAATTGAGGGGAGCGATCGACAAATCTTCAGCGGTGCGATCCCCAAAGTCACGGCTGCTGCTCGCGGTGCTGTGTATAAAGGACTACACCTAACTGAAGTTGCCATAGAGGGCTGTGGCATTCGCATCAACCTCGGTCAAGCTCTCAAAGGCCAACCCCTGCGCCTCCTGGAATCCGTTCCCGTGACAGGCGTTTTGAGGCTCTGTCAGGCGGATTTGAATGCGTCACTGAAAGCGCCTTTGCTTGCTGATGCTTTGAGCGAATTTTTGCTGCCTATGCTGCCGCTGACAGATAGCGAAAAGTTGCTGAAGTTGAAAAATTCGCAAATTGTAATTGAGGCGGGTGTGTTGACGCTTTCGGCGACAATTTTGCGCGCTGGCGGTAGGCAAATTCCTTTTGTATTGCGGACTGGTTTGCGGATAGCCAGCGGTCGCGAATTGATGTTTGAAGAACCAGAAATCGAAATGGATGGAGAATTAAAGAGCACTGATTTCAATGGTTTTAAAATTGATTTTGGGCCGGAAGTTGACATTGAAGAGTTGATTTTGAGTCCGGGGGAAATTGTTTGTCGGGGAGGAATTAGAGTTTTGCCTTAGAGGGGAAGAGCAACGGGAAGGGGGAAGAAGTTTTGAGTGCGTGAGAGGGCTTTCGGTGCGGATCGCAACGCTTACGTGACCCGCAACGCGGTCGGCCTTCCATGAGTTAAACACCAATTCGCAATTGGCAATTCGCAATTGGCAATTAGCGGGCGATGAGGTAAGAGTCGAGCGCCGGCAACAGTAAAGTGACAAAATAGTAGACTAACGGTGCGGTAAAAACATAACTGTCGGTGCGATCGAGAATGCCACCGTGACCGGGGATCAACTGTCCCGAATCCTTAACACCGGCGTCTCGCTTCATCATCGACTCAGTTAAATCTCCCAACAGGCTAGCAACGCCAATCAACAGACCAAAAGCAGCCCCAGTATACGGCCACCCCGGCCAGTTTAAATACCAAGACCCAGCGACGGCCACGGCGATGCTGCCGCAAACTCCAAATACGGCACCTTCAACAGTCTTTTTGGGGCTGATGTGGGACAGGCTAGTGCGGCCGAAGAATTTGCCCACAAAATAAGCCCCAATGTCAGCGGCCCAGATGCACAGGAAAGCCAGCAGCAGCGAAGTCAATCCTAAAGATATATGGCTAGAAGTTGTCCAAGATGGCCGCGCGTAAATGTTAACCGGCAAATTGCTTGCTACTGCTTGCCCCAGTCCAGTTGTAGCAAGATTGGCTGGGTCGAGGCCGACTCGCAGCCGTATCCAATAGCTGGGCAAATAACCGCCGTAGAACAATCCTAAAATTGAGGAGGCAATATCGGCGATCGTCGATAATTTAGGTTGGAATAACAGGTAGAAACAGATTAAGGTTCCCGCTAAGGGGAACATGGCATCTACGAGTTCCGGTGCTAGGGCGGCAGTAATTAATAGCCCTTGACTGACAGCTAAGGTAGTTTTGGCAGCGGGTGCAATGCCTTTAGCCCTGGCTAATTGAAAATATTCCAATTGACCTAGGTAGACGATAACTCCAAAGCCGACGGTGAAGTACCATCCCCCCATAATAATCATTCCCAAAGCAAGGGCGATCGCAACTATTCCACTCAGGATACGAGACCAAGGCATAAAATGAATTTCTCTTGCAGACGGCGGTGGGTAATTCGATTTTAGATTTTAGATTTTAGATTTTAGATTTTAGATTTTAGATTCTAGATTTACTCCACAGATGAATCTGGGAGATTGAACTAGGGTCTAAAATTTTGGGTGGCTCACGACGATTGTCGGCGGCTTGTATCCGTTTTTGGGCGGTGTCATTCGACGCAAGGATGCAAGGATGTAAGGATTATTAGGGTACGTTTTCCTCCCTTGCACAGCCAAGCCCAATACCCAACTGGCGATGATCCAAAATCTCAACTCAGGGGGTCAATCCAGCTAGGGTCGCCCTTATTCTAAGTATGAAGGTTAATTGAACGTAAAAAAGGTTAAGAATTACATTTAGGAATGGGCATAGCGGCTAAAAGCATGGGACATGGGGCATTGGAGGCAGACCCTGGAAGGGGATTGGTAACAAATAACCAATAACAACTGTCAACTCTCAACTGTCAACTAACTTCTAATCGAGCTTTTCGCCGCTGAGAATAAATATGGGATTGACGGCGGCAAAGGTTTGACTGAGGCCGCGAGTCTCCAAGCGGTTGACGGCGGACTGGACTACTTCGATGTTGCGGACTTGTAACTCGGCGAATCCTTCGGAAAGGGCGTAAAGATTTTCTAAATTCGAGGCTGTGGCGACCACTCTACCGTGGGGTTGCAAGTACCGCCAGACTTCTTGGAGAATGGCCTTAATGGGGCGACCTCCTTCGATGCAGACTCGGTGGGGGGGTTGGGGCAGGTTTTCCAGGCATTCCGGGGCACTGCCTTCTATGACTTCTACGTTGTCGAGCTCGAATCGATCGCAATTTCTGCGAATCAAGCTTGCTACTTCTTCGTCCCTTTCGACGGCAATAATCCGACCTTTGGGACACAGCAAACCTGTTTCTACGGCGATCGTACCAGTACCTGCACCGATGTCCCACACCACTGAATCTGCTTTCAGCCGCAGGTGGGAGATTAACAGCAGTCGGACTTCTCGCTTACTCATGGGAATTCCCGGTAAACGTTCAAATAAGTCATCCGGGATGCCTGGAGTGACGTAGGGCCAAAGCATAGTTATATTTTTGATTTTTGATTTTTGATTGAAGCAAGACGGCAGTTGGAACTCGTGGAAGAATTAGTAGAAATTCTGCCAATTTCCTCCAAGCCTTAATATTTACTGTCGCACAACCTTGAGAGTTTGGAGGTTTCTATCGCTACAACCTGTGATTTTGCCGCCGGCGGCAAGGACTTGTTGCAGGTAGTCAACGGCTGCTGGGGTAATGATTTCACCGGGCATCAGGACTGGTATTCCTGGGGGATAGGGACAGATGAGTTCGGCGCTGAGTCGATCGACTGCTTTGTCTGCAGGTACTGTTTCCGCTGGGAAAAAGAAGGCCTCGCGGGGGGAAAGGAGAGGGGGAGAGGGGGAGAGTGGGAGAGTGGGAGAGTGGGCCAATCTTCCATCGGACATCGGACTTCTTCTCTCGGACTTCTTCTTTCGGACTTCTTCCTTCTTCCTGACATCCGTTACATCCGTTACAGAATCCGTTGCCGAACTTCCTTCTTCCTTCTTCCTTCTTCCTTCTAAAAAATTACAAGCTTTAACTAAATTGTCAATATCTGATTCTGTATTTCCCAAGCTGATAATAAATGTTAGATGTTGCAGCATTGGTAATTCTGCGGTGACGCCGAGTTGAGAGTGCAAAATTTCATCGGCTGTAAATCCTGTGATTCCTAAATCGGATACTTTTACGGTTAGTCGGGTGCGGTCTAATGCTGCAAAACCGGGTGTATTTAAGGGTTCTAAAACTGATAATCCGGGGATTTGACTGATGCGCGATCGCGCTTTTTCGGCTAGGTGTAAAGTTTTGGTCATTAACTGTTCGCCGTGGAGTGCGATTTGTTGGCGGGCTGCGTCTAGGGATGCTAATAATAAGTAGCTGGGACTGGTAGATTGTACTAGCTGCAATGCTCTATTTAATTTTTGGATATCGATGCGATCGCCCTTGAGGTGCAGCATCGAGGCTTGTGTCATTGCACCGAGGGTTTTGTGGATTGATTGTACTGTTAAATCGGCGCCGGCTGATAGTGCTGGTTCTGGCAAGTTTGGATGAAAGTTAAAGTGCGCGCCGTGGGCTTCGTCTACTAATAACGGTATGTTGTATTGATGGGTAATTTGGGCGATCGCCCGCAAATCCCCGCAGACGCCGTGATAGGTTGGGTAAACTATCATTACTGCTTTGGCGTCGGGATGTTGTTCTAATGCGGAGGCTGTGGCTTCTGGGGTGATGCTGTTGGCAATATCCCAATCCGGGTTGTACTCTGGACTGACAAAAATTGGAATTGCACCGGATAAAATCAAACCTGAAATCGCCGATGAGTGGATATTTCGAGGCAAGATAATTTTATCTCCTGGGCCGCAAGTTGCTAAGATGGCGGCGATAATTCCGCAAGTCGAACCGTTTGCCAAAAACCGAGTTGATTGGGCTCCAAATGCTGCGGCGGCTAAGTCTTGAGCTTCGGCAATTGCACCTTCTGGATTAAAGAGATTATCTAATTCCGGCAATTCCGGCAAATCCGAACGAAATACTGTCGCACCGAATAAGTCAATTAGGGGTTGAGAGATTCCTTGTCCGCGTTTATGTCCGGGGGCATAAAATGGGGCGTGTGGCTGATTTGTGCGATCGCGCAAAGCATCTAATAGGGGAGTTTTTGTTTGAGAGTTTGCTGGTGACACGGTTAATCTTGATTGCTGTATTTGATATCTAAGTAGAGCGAGCTGAAAAAACCCTAATATCTGGTAGGGGCGGGTTGAGCCAGTATCTTTACTCTCAGGCAGTTTATTGCTTTATTCACGCGCCCTCCCCATGTAATGTTTATTTGTATCCACCTACTTAGTTTAATGCCAAAGGCATAATTTTAGGCCCCCGTAATAGTTAATTATAGCTATTTAGATAGATGTGTCCGCAGCCACCTTTAGTTTATAATTATGATATAAAACAATACCACAACTCAGTTATTTTTATTTTAAAATATAGCTAGAAGTGGCGACAAAATGTTTTTGGAACATCTCTATTAGCGAGTTAAAAACTAACATGATTTTTCCCAACCCTAGTCCGTTTCCAGGCCCGCAGATTCCCAGTACCGAACCGGGGCTGCCGACTATACCCGCATCGCCACCGGTGCCTGGCCCGGTACCCGAACCGATTCCCGGGATAGTACCCGAACCGGTACCTGCGCCAATTCCGCAGCCAATTCCCGAACCGGTGCCGGAAACTGTACCCTCTCCCATTCCTCAGACAGTGCCGGAGCCTATTCCTCAGACAATCCCTGAACCTGTATAAATTATGTTTTAGTCGATCGCGAAATTTAAGATTGTTTGTGAGGTCGATCGCAAAAACCGGTTTCTCCCAAGTCCCCAATCATTTTGTTGAATATCAGACTTGAAAAAACTCGGTTTTTGCCTAAATTATCGATTAATTGAAGTTGAGCGCAGTCTCTTTACAAAGGTCAACAGAAGGCAAATCAGTGGATTTGCCGTCCGAGTATTCGGCCCTGACATCAAAAACACAGCCCGCCTCCGACCCACCGTAGTCAGCTTGATTCCACTCAAAATCTGCCTTTTCCCGATCGGCAATGGGGGCCTCTAGCTCGTTTTCTCCCCAAGTATCCTTATCGGGAGGAGACATATAGACGGCTGTCATCGTCTTGCCGCTGTTGTTAACCACCGAAATTTTGACCATCTGAGCGAAAACGCTAGCTGCTGTCAGCGCTAACAGGGGCAGCGACAGCCCCGCAGCGATCGTTACTTTGCTTAACAACTTGTTAATCATTTAGCCATCTACCTCAAGTTCGATATTTATTCAAGCTTAGCTTTAGAACTTAGAAGGGACAAGTCAGATATATTGCTATTGCTTATGATATTTTGAAACAGTGATATGTTTCTAAATAGCTATGCTTACTGCCGGAATTGTCGGACTGCCTAATGTTGGCAAATCTACTTTGTTTAATGCTCTGGTTGCTAATGCCAAGGCGACTGCTGCTAATTTTCCTTTCTGTACGATCGAGCCAAATACGGGTATTGTGGCAGTGCCAGACGAACGGTTGAAGGTGCTGAGCAATATTTCCAATTCCGCGCAAACTGTGCCGACGCGCATGGAGTTTGTGGATATTGCGGGTTTGGTGAAGGGGGCGAGTCAGGGAGAAGGACTGGGAAATCAGTTTTTGTCTCACATTCGGGCTGTAGATGCGATCGTCCACGTTGTCCGCTGTTTTGACAATGATGATATTATTCACGTTGCAGGTTCTGTTGATCCCCAGCGAGATATTGACATTATCAATCTCGAATTAATTTTAGCAGACTTAGCTCAAATTGAACGCAGGCTCGATCGCACTCGCAAGCTGGCCCGCAACAATAAAGAAGCTCAGGCAGAAGTGGATGTACTCGAAAAATTAGTCGAGGTTTTGAATGCGGGGAAACCGGCGCGGCAGTACAATTTCACAGATGAAGAAGCTGAATTAGTTAAAGGTTTGGAATTACTGACCAACAAACCAATTATCTATGCTGCTAACGTATCTGATGACGATTTAGCAACAGGAAATAGCTATGTCGAACAAGTGCGAGAAGTAGCAGCTAAAGAAAATGCTAAGGTTGTCATAGTTTCGGCGCAAGTTGAGTCAGAATTGGTGGAGTTATCCGAGGAAGAACGAACGGATTTCCTAGAATCTCTCGGGGTAAAAGAAGGGGGCTTGAAATCTCTGATTCGAGCTACTTACGAATTATTGGGCTTGCGGACTTATTTTACTAGCGGGCCAAAGGAAACTCGCGCTTGGACGATTATCGCGGGAATGTTAGCACCGCAAGCTGCAGGGGTGATTCACTCGGATTTTGAACGGGGTTTCATCCGGGCCGAAACAGTAGCTTATGAAGATTTGGTTGCTACGGGCGCGATGAATGCGGCTAAGGAAAAAGGCTTAGTTCGCAGTGAAGGAAAAGAGTATGTTGTACAAGAGGGGGATGTGCTGTTGTTCCGGTTTAATGTTTAGCTTTTTTAAGGAGATTGGCACATGGATATCATTTCGCTGGTAATTGCTTGGCTGGTTACTTCTGTGAGCTTTTTTATCATTTCCAAGTTGCCCATCGGGGTAGATATTGACACTTTTGGAAAAGCGATGATTTCGGCGGCGGTTTTTGGATTGCTGAATGCTTTGGTGCGGCCGCTGTTTGTGGTTTTGGGTTTTCCATTTGTGTTGGTAACTTTTGGCTTGTTTATGATTGTGATCAATGCTGCTATCTTTGGATTGGCGGCTTGGCTAGTGGATGGATTCCGCTTGCGGTGGGGAATTTGGAGTGCTTTGCTGGGGGCGATCGCCCTCGGTTTTATTAACTCTCTTCTCTATCAGGTGTTGAGTACGCTACCTAGTGTAAGGTAGATAAAGATAGGGAGTGGGCGAGTTTACTTGTAGGGTGCGTCGCTGGGATATTTTCAAGTTTCAGAAGTAGATAGTTGATGGCGACGCACCTTACAGTATTCAGTTGTAATTAGTTGTAGTTGTCGGTTGGGCCCAGGAACGAACCATCCGTTTCACTTCGCCCAACTTGTTAGCCCCAACAAAGATTTCTGGACATACCTCAATTAACGATCGCACATTTAAAGAATATAAAGTTATCGTAATGATTTGATTAATGGCGATCGTTTATAGCGGGTATTCCGTACTTATCTATTCTGGTTCAGTTTCCAGTGGATTAGGAAACGAACACTCTACTGTAATTTTGAGATTACTTTCTGCTGTTCCTTTTGTTACGTAGGGAATGCCTGTTTCACCGCCAATTTTGATGCCGAATTCTAGAGTAACTTTATCTACGTTAGCGATCGCAACCTGTTTAAACGCATTTAAAGTGTAATTGGTATAAGCGCGAATTGTACTTTGAATCGCCTGAAAATTTTTCACCGCTTGCTTTTGCATCGCAGAAGGACTCAACTCCCCTTTGCCACTCAGTCCCTCTTCTTCCTCTTCCTCTGTAGGTTCTGTAACTTCAATTGGGGCGGTTGTGACATCCTCTGCGGCTTCAATCCAAATAATTGTACCGTCATCCAGCTCGATCGGTGTAATTTCGGTCATAGGTAAACTCCGGGAAGTGCAAGTAATCAATAATTTCCAGCACTCAGTAAGTCTCTCCGGATAATAAGTATAAATTCTGTATTGGTGAGTAATATATTTGAGACAGAAGACTTATTACTATGAGCCGAGACGCCTTGGTAGTTGGGATTAATACATATCAATTCGATCGATTAGCGAACTTGCAAGCGCCTTCCGAAGACGCCGAAGCGATCGCACAACTTCTAGAGAGATACGGAGACTTTAAAGTAACGCGACTACCGGCAGTCAAGGATAACCAAAATAAAACCCCTCGCGTCGGTAAGAAAACCGAAGTCACGCTGGATCAGTTAGAAGAGGCGATTGTCCAACTGTTTAAGCCAGAGAGTCAGCAGATTCCCGATACGGCACTGTTGTATTTTTCCGGACATGGACTGCGGAAAAATCGAGGCATTCAGGAAGGGTTTTTGGCAACTAGCGATGTGAATCGCGACTTAGGCAACTGGGGTTTATCTTTGCGATGGTTGCGCCGACTGCTGGAAAAAAGTCCGGTGCGACAGCAGATTATTTGGTTGGATTGTTGCTATAGCGGGGAAATCCTCAATATTGCCGAAGCAGATCCGGGGTATGTAGGGAAAGCGCGCGATCGCTGTTTTATTGCCTCGCGGGACTTTGAGCAGACGTGTGAAGGAATAGGTAGCAACCATAGCGTGCTAACAGCCGCCTTGCTCGAAGGGCTAAAACCCCAGGGAAATGAAAGGGTGACAAACCACAGTTTGGCAGATTTCTTGAATCGGCAACGTCACTCCTTCCCGCAGCATCTGATTTGTCACAACTCTGGTGAAGCAATCAATTTCACTCGCAGCGATAACGACGCACCAATTACAAAGCCAGATTCTGATCCCGAGGAACATATCTGTCCTTACAAAGGGTTGACTTATTTTGACTGTAAAGAAGAAGATGCCAACTATTTTCACGGACGAACATATCTCACAGCTCGGCTTTTAGATAAAGTGCGCTACGGGAATTTTCTCGCTGTTTTGGGGGCTTCTGGAAGTGGCAAGTCTAGTGTTGTCAGAGCCGGGTTGCTGTATCAGCTCAAGTTGGGACGGTGGTTCTCAGGAAGCGATCGCTGGCGCATCCATATTTTTACCCCAGGCGAGCGTCCATTTGATAATTTAGCCAAGGCATTTATCGATCTAAATCTATCAGAGGCTGCTCGCGCCACGGAATTAGCCAACCTCCAGCTATTGTTCAAAAAGAACCCCTTAGAAGGATTAGAATTCCTGATTACAGCCACCCAAGCCGAGCGGATAGTGTTAGTGGTCGATCAGTTTGAAGAAGCATTTACCCTGTGTAACAACAGCGAATTACGACAGCAGTTTTTTGTATGTTTGCTGAATGCTGTAGAACGCTCGGATAATAAACTTTGTCTGGTACTAACAATGCGGGCCGATTTCTTTGGCAAGTGTGCAGAGCAAGAGTACGCAGGACTTGCAACCAAAATTCAAGAACATTTGGTCACAGTAATGCCGATGGAACAAAAGGAGTTAGAGGAAGCAATTACTAAACCTGCTGAACAAGTGAAATTAAAAATCGCTCCGGGATTAGCCGCCTGCATGATTAATGATATGGATGGCGCTCCGGGAAGCTTGCCTCTCCTGCAATACACGCTGACCCGATTGTGGGCTAAGCGGCAGGAAAACACATTAACAATTGCCGCTTATACAAAACTGGGCGGGGTGAAGGGAACGCTACAAAAACGTGCCACCGAGGTTTATGAATCTTTTTCACCAGATGAGCAAAAAACGGCAAAGCAAATTTTTCTGGAACTGACGCAACTAGGAGAAGGAACAGAGGATACGCGCAGGCGGGTTTTGCAAAAGGATTTAGTTACATCCCAGCAATCGGTGGCTTTAGTGAATCAAGTGGTGAAAAAATTGGCGGATGCCAATTTAGTAGTCACCAGTACCTTACTGGAGAAAGGAGCAGAATCGAGTCAAATCCCCGTAGTCGATATTGCCCACGAGAGTCTGATTCGCCATTGGTCACAACTGCGCGAGTGGGTAAATGAAAGCCGAGATGCAATCAGAATCAAGCACAAAATTGAACAAGCTGCTAAAGATTGGGAATTTTATGGCAAGCCTAGAGATATGGCTTTTCTGTTGCAAGGAGCGAGATTAATCGAGGCGGATAATTTTTTGAAGAATGATGCTGATGCGGTGATATTTTCAGATGTTGCTCGAGAATTGATTGAAACGAGTAAAGCCGAGAGAGAGCGCCTGCTTCAAGAAGAAGAAGCAATCATCAAGGAAAAGCTAGAAGCTGCAGAAAAACTGGCAAAAGAGTCAGAAGCCAGACTCAAAGCCGAAGAAAACGCGCGTCACTTGGCCGAGCAAAATGCAAAGGAGTCAGAAGCCAGACTCGAAGCCGAAGAAAAGGCACGCAAAACAGCTCAGGCAAGAACCGGAGTTGCGCTATTTTCTACAGTTGTGGTAACCCTAGCAGCTTTGTTTGCTTTGAACCAGTGGAACCAAGTCCAAACGCTCTACGACAATGCCAAACTCAGGGAAGAAATCGCAGGCGCCAATGCGACTTCGCAACTGGACAAACTCATAGGACACTTAAAAGTAGCGAAAAAACTGCCGAAGTTAATCAACTCAGGCAAAGCAGAACCTGACGCCCAGTTGCAGGTATTAACGGCTTTGTCTCAGAGTGCATACGAAGTAAAAGAGCAAAACCGTTTCATTGGGCATGACGGTGCAGTTACTAAAATCAGTTTCAGCCCGGATCGTGAGACAATTGCTTCTGCAAGTAACGACAAAACAGTCAAACTTTGGAAACGAGATGGCACATTTATTAGGAACCTTCAACATAAAGCTGAAGTTAATGCCGTCAGTTTCAGCCCCGATGGGCAGATGATTGCTTCTGCCAGCAAAGACAAAACAGTCAAACTCTCGAAACCAGATGGCACATTTATTAGGAACCTTCAACATACCGATGTAGTTAATGCCGTCAGTTTCAGCCGTGATGGGCAGATAATTGCTTCTGCTAGTAACGACAAAACAGTCAAACTCTGGAAACGAGATGGCACGTTTATTAGGAACCTTCAACATACCGATGTAGTTAATGCCGTCAGTTTCAGCCGCGATGGGATAATCGCTTCTGCAAGTAATGACAAAACCGTTAAACTTTGGAAACGAGATGGTAGCTTAATTGCTAACCTTGCCGGGCATAAAGATACGGTTTTGGCAGTCAGTTTCAGCCCCGATGGGCAGACAATTGCTTCTGGAAGTAGAGATAACACTATCAAACTTTGGAAACAAAATGGTAGCTTTATTAACGATCTCACGGGGCATAACGATTGGGTTAAGGGCGTCAGTTTCAGCCCAGATGGACAGACAATTGCTTCTGCAAGTGACGACCATACCGTGAAAGTTTGGAAACGGGATGGTAGCCTGATTACCACCCTCTCTGGGCATAACAATGTGGTTTTAGACGTAAGTTTCAGCCCGGATGGGCAGACGATTGCTTCTGCAAGTGGGGACAATACCGTCAAACTCTGGAAGCATGATGAAAGCTTAATTACTACCCTCACTGGGCATACTAATGATATTAAAGACATCAGTTTCAGTCCAGATGGGCAGATAATTGCTTCTGCAAGTCATGACAATACAGTGAAACTTTGGCAGCGGGATGGCACTCCAATTCACACCCTCACCGAGCATCAAGCTGATGTTTGGAGTGTCAATTTCAGTCCCGATGGGAAGACAATTGCTTCTGGCAGTAGTGACAATACCGTCAAACTTTGGAGAGTCAGCGATGGCAAGTTAATTACCACTCTCAAGGACAAGGGACATACCGATAGGGTTAATGGTATTAGTTTTAGCCACGATGGGGAGATGATTGCTTCTGCTAGTCAGGACGGAACTGTCAAACTCTGGAAGCTAAATGGCACTCTAATTACTACCCTCAAAACCGAGAGCAAACCAGTTATTGACGTTAGCTTCAGCCCCAAAGAAAAGACAGTTGTTTTTGCAAATGAGGAGAAAAACATCTATCTTTGGAATGTTGGCGATAAAACTAAACCTATCAACTTCAAGAAGGCACATAAAAATGCAGTTACTGGCGTCACTTTTAGCCCAGATGGGGAGACAATTGCTTCTACCAGTTGGGACGGTAAAGTCAATCTATGGAGAGTCAGCGATGGTGAAGGGACGAATTTATCTGCACATGGCAGTTCATTTGAGGACGTCACTTTCAGTGCTGATGGGAATATGATTGCTTATGGCGGTAGTGACAATACCGTCAAGATATCGAAAGCTAGAGATGGGAGCTTTTATCGCAGATCAATTTTTTCTCTCACAGGGCATACCAACAAAGTAAATGCTGTTAGCTTCAGTCCCGATGGTAAGACAGTTGCTTCTGTAAGTGATGACGATACAGTAATTCTGTGGAATTTGAATCTAGATGATATGTTGCAGCGCAGTTGTGATTGGGTGCGGATATACCTGAAAAACCCAAATAACGGTATGGCAGAAGATGACCCCGATCGCCAAATTTGCGATGACGTTCCATCTTCGGCTTCTTTTCTGGTAGATGGAGGCATAAATTTAGCCAAAAAAGAGAATATTAAGGGCGCAGTCGCTAAGTTTCAAGAAGCCCAAAAGCTCGATCCGAGTTTAAACTTCGACCCAAAAACAAAGGCGGAAAGATTCGCAGCTTCATCTCTTCTTGCCAAAGGAGAAAGCCTTGTGATGGAGGGCAAATTTAAGGAAGGAATAGCCGTTTATAAACAAGCCCAAAAATTCTATCCAAAAGCAAAAGTGCAGAGATTGCTAGCTTTATCTTTTCTTTATAAAGGAGAAAGCCTTGTCGGGGAGGGCAAAGTCAAGGAAGCAATAGCTGCTTATAAAGAAGCCCAAACACTCGATCCCACTCTAAAAATTACAGCCAATTCTTGGGGGAATACCCTCTGTTGGTTCGGTAGCCTGAATGGCTATGCCAAAGACGTAATGTTGGCCTGCGAAAATGCAGTGAAACTCGATCGTGAAAATGGATGGATTCGCGATAGTCGCGGTGTTGCCAGGGCGTTAACGGGTAATAATAAAGGAGCGATTGAAGACTTTGAGGCATTTCTCAAGTGGGCTGACAAAAATGAAACATATAAGGATGATAAACTCAAGCGTGAAGGCTTGATTAATACCCTCAAAGCTGGGAATAATCGTTTGACACCTGAAGAAATGAAGAAGCTACTTAATTAGTAGTGGGGAAATCAAAGCCTGTATTTTTATAAATCAAGTGCGATTCGGGGGCGGAAAGCTACGCTAACGCCCTTTTGTTTTGGAGATGCGAGCGCACTTGTCATGCAGACGGAAATCCGATCGCCCTGACAATTTCATCAAATTATTGACTTTCCGACTGCCGCGCCTCCAGCCAAGCCAGCAAATCCTCCCCAGTAGTAAAATCCAACAGCGCCTCACTCAAATCTTCGAGTACCGGCAAGGGAAGATTAGCAACGCGCACGCGCATTTCCTCAGACAATTCTTGTCGTAACCGACGGGTTAATTGTCGGACAATCAGCGCGCAGGCTTCTGCCTGCCGTCCTTGCTGCAGTCCTTGCTGCCGCCCTTGCAGCAGTCCTTCCAGCAGTCCTTCCAGCAGTCCTTCCGCCTTAGCTTCTTGATAGAATCTCGTTTCCTGTAATGTAATTCCCAACATCGACTCCACCTCGGCTCGACTCAACGATGTAAATTTGTACGACATAATAGTTGCTAATAGTTCTATTATGTCACGACCTGCTTCTGATGGAACTTCTTGCTGCACTCTGCCCAGCAAATACCTTGCTTCTGCTGGCGCTTGAGCCTCTTCGACAGTCGTCAACACCATCAGCGCAATTCCCAAAGGCAAGGCGCGAATATCCCCCAACTCATCTAAGCACACCCGATGCACTTGATTGCTGTTGAGCAGAGCTCGATAAGGATAAACATCGCTTTGTTCAATACTGCGAGATGGATAAATCACCACAGCTTGCCAATCGCTATAACGACTGCGATTGCGGTAAAAATATAAAAACGATTCGCCAAACAACCGTTCGTAAATTTGTTCATCTTTCTGAAACTGAACTTCACAAAAATAGACGATGCCTGCACCATCTGATTCTGGTGGCAAGAATACGCCGTCAATTTCAAATTTAGGTTCTTTGACTGCCACCGAGTCAAAGCGATAATTGGCAGCATTTGCTGGAGTTGTAGCCAGTAGAGCGAATAGCAAAGTTGGCGCTTGACGGAACAGTTTGTAGAAAATTGAATCTCGTCGCATGAAAGATTTGCACTTAAAAAGATCGATTATAGCCTTTTTCAGTTAGGTAAGATCCACCCGCTAATTTGTAATATCATGTTCGGTCGAGCGACCGCGATCAAACCTTATCGATCGCGGGCGAAGCGAAGCGGAGGGAATCGAGCGGACATGATATAATTGGTAATAGTCAACTATCAACTGTCAACTGTCAACTGTCAACTGTCAACTGTCAACTCTTACTGCATCAGCTTTCGCAGTAGTCGATAAATTTATCTGGAACTAGGCGCAATTCGCCCGATCGAAAGCGCTCGATCGGCATCCAAAATGCAGTATGTTCCCCATCTCCGTCTGCAAAATCCAGACTATCCAATTCATAAAATTTGGAATCGACAAAATCGCACTGGTATAGTTGTATTAATTCGTGTCCGGCTTGGCCATTAAAAATAAAAAAATTTTCCAAACAAGCCAAATATTTGATATTTGTTAACTCGGCTTTAATTTCTTCTTGAAACTCTCTTTGCAAAGCGTCGATGCTGTGTTCTCCGAATTCTATGCCACCGCCCAGAGCTCGGTAAAATGTGTCTTGTTGGACCGGATCTTCGCATTCTGACACGAAAATGCGATCGCCCGATCGAATTAGTCCTAAAACAATTACGCGAATTGTACCTTTTTGCATAATTAGTTATCAGTCATCAGTCATGACGCATCAACACCAAAACAAAAGAAACCGGGTTCCGACTTCGCCCAACCAGCAGGTTTTTTGCCGTTGATGCGGGGTGTAACGAAGTATGATGCAGAAAACCCGGTTAATGACTACCCGTGCGTAAGCCCTATATTAGCCAGGAATCATCACTCATTATCAGTGTATCCGTGTCATCCGTGTGGGGCCCACGTTTAATTATCGGCGGCAAAACCCTCTCTGCTCCTCCTATTTTCAATTGGCCAGTCTATATTTTCACCGCCGATAATTAGTTTTTCAATCGTTACGAATTCTTTGCTGAGTTGCTGGAAAACATTAATCAAAACATCGAGTCCAATTGCATCGCTAGTACCCAAATCAAACCAGCAGCGAGCCCAAGAACCTTGATACTCCATTTCTCCCATATTGTGCATCAAAGCCATCATACTTTGGTCGGCTAGATTAACATCGTAATTCATATCACTGATATCTAAGCCTTCATCTTGAACTTGCAAATTTTCCGCATTAAATCCTCCGAGTTTTCCCAAGAAAAACCAAGAGTCAAACACTTCTTCAACATACTGTTTTTCACCGTTTGAAGGCACGTTGCTGAACTTCAGCCAAATCCAGAGGTCAAAGGGGTTAAACTCGCGAAACTCTACTTGCATCAATTTTATCAAAGAAAGGGAATGGAATTGCAGGAATGGGATTGCGGGAGAGAGGAAAAGTGGGAGAGAGGGAGAGGGAGAATTTTTCTCCTGACTCCTGACTTCTGACTTCCCCTCTGACTCTTTTTAAAGTGGTGGTAAGGCTGCCGGCCCCCAGACTCCATCTGCATCTCTAATTTTATCGCGCATGGGGTCGCAGGCGCGAGATTTGCTGTCGAGACGGTTACGGGTTCTGCACTGCTGAAAGAAGATTTCGGCTACTAAACTGCGGGGCAGTTGATCGGGTTTTGCTAAGGCGGCGTCGAAGTTTTTTCGGGCTTCCTCAAGTAAGGTTTTGTTGCCGTCTTTCCCCTGGGATTGGGAAAACAAGATTTGTCCTTTTAGATAGAGAACTTCGGGATTGTTGGGCGTTTCTGCTAAGGATTTGTTGGCAAATTCTAAAGCGCGATCGTACTTTTTCAAGTCTCGATAGCCGACGGCCACGCCACGATAAGCTAAGTAGCGGGGAGAGGCTTTTTGTTCGAGTCTTTGAATTGCTTCGTCGGGGTTGGAAAAGGGTAGGTTTTTGGCTAGCATTAAGTCCATGTAGCCTTTGATCAGGTTGAGTTCGGGGTCATTGGGAGCTATTTTGTCGGCGGCCTCTAGGTATTGAAATACTACTCGCAATTTACTCACAGCTTGGGGCGCGCCTTTTGCTGTTCCTTCTTTGGCTATAATGTTCGCCCCTTCTAGAAAGTGGCCTGCTGCTGTGTAAATGTTGCCGCGCAATGGATTAGTTTTCGTCAAATTTTCGCCGAGTTCGCGGGTTTTTTGCGCGTAGGAATTCATCGAGTTGAAGTCTTTTTCGATGTATGATAGCGAGGCTGCCATCGCATAGACTAGCGGTTCGTTTGGTTCGGCTGATAGTGCTTGTTGAACTTGAGTTTTTGCTTGTTTGTAGTTTCCTTGCTGAAACATTGTTTTGAAAGCGGTTTCGGTATTGGGCCCGATCGCCTGCGGGTTGCTTGTGCGAAAGGGATCGCCTGCTAATGCGGAGTTAATGCAGATGCTGAGGGCGATCGCGAGTGCGAAAGGGAGCGCCCGCACTGTCTGTTTAGAACTTAACATTTGCTTGCCAAGCGATGCTAAAGGGGTTTTCGTCATCGTCAATTCTCTGAGTGGAATATACTGTAAACTAGAAACAAGAGAGTTAAATTCTCAAACTCTCGGGCCGCGACCAAAAAAAGAGTGAAATTTGCTTGATTTTTTGTGGTTGTTGAGGTATATTTTAATAATGGAAGTGTGACTTGTATAATATATTAAAGAACAGATTCCCATTATTAAAATATACCATGAAAAAACACAAAAATCCAACACCCATCCTGAAAAAAAAGGAAATTTTTGTAAAGATTTATGTAAAATAATTGTGTGCGATCGGCCCAAGCTAGAAACAAATCGCTGAGGCTGGATAATTAATCCGTGTATCCTTGTCAAAATTCGTGTAGTGCCTTCCTTCTCCCCAATTACCAATTGCGTTAATGCTTTATCTAAAAAACTTAGTATATCATCCTACCGCCTGTCCGAATCCTATTCTGAAAAATATTAACTTAGAACTGCCCTCGCAGCAAATGGGGCTGATTGTGGGCCGCAGCGGTTCAGGCAAAAGTACGCTATTAGAAATATTAGCAGGCTTAGCAGAAAAAACTAGCGGCGACATCCGCTGGCGCGAACAGGAATTAACACCGGAACACTTGCAACAGTTAGGAGGTTTAGTGTTCCAGTTTCCAGAAAGGCATTTTTGCGGAGGCACAATTTTAGAAGAATTGCGGTTGGGACATCCTGAATTGGGACAAGAACAAATTAACTCAGCAATGGCAGAAGTGGGACTCGGACATTTGCCGCTGCGGGCTTCCCCCCACGCTTTGAGCGGCGGACAACAGCGGAGGGTAGCCCTGGCGGTGCAGCTAATTCGGCAGCCGCATTTGCTACTTTTGGACGAACCGACGGCGGGTTTGGATTGGTCGATGCGACGGCAGTTGGTAAGCTTGTTGAGTAAGTTGAAAAGTCACTGGACTTTGTTGATTGTTACTCACGATGCTAGCGATTTGTTGAGTGTAGCCGATAAATTTTGGACTTTAGACCACGGGGATTTGCTGGAGGTCGATCGGGCTAAGTTAGAAGCTAAGGAAACGAGTTGCGTTTGATTTTTATGGCGTTGCCAATGGTTGACCGGCGAATAGAATTCGCGTCTAGACAAACGAAGTCCGCCTAAGCGGACAGCAAGAAAAAAGTGAGAATAGAACTAGATGATAAATGAGATTAAAATGTCTGTGTTGCCCCAGATGAACGAGTTGTGGCAAAAAACGCTGAATTGGCAGCCGGATGAGTCGCAGCAACAACTATTTCAGCGACTTTATGAGTTAATTGTCGAGGGAAATCGCTCCTTGAATTTAACTCGAATTACTGAGCCGATGGAGTTTTGGGAAAAACATTTGTGGGATTCTCTGCGGGGAATTGCAAGACTGCTGCCAGCTAATCATAATTCAGCGGAAAATCCAGAAGTGGCCGCCGAGTCGGTGCAGAAAGTTATTGATATTGGGACGGGTGGGGGTTTTCCGGGTCTGCCGATCGCGATCGCCCTGCCGCAACTATCAGTTACTTTGCTCGATTCTACTCGCAAGAAAATTGATTTCTTGGAAACAGTTTTGCCGTCTTTAGGCATAGAAAATGCTGCGACTTTGTTGGGCAGAGCCGATGAAATTGCCCGAGGGCCACAGCACAAACAAGCTTACGATCTAGCAGTTCTCCGAGCAGTGGGAGCAGCTCCTCTCTGCGCTAAATCCGCGCTGCCTCTGCTGAAAAATGGCGGTTTGGCTGTACTTTACCGTGGAAATTGGACGGTGGAGGAAGAAACGGAGTTGCAAAGGGCGATCGAGCATTTGGGCGGTAAAGTTGAGTCAGTCGAAGCATTCACAACGCCGACGAGTCAGGGGGCGCGGCACTGCGTTTACTTGCGGAAAGTTGTACAGCAGTTCGAGCGTCCCGTGCGCTAGCTATAGCCGTTTTTCAATACTAACTATGCTTGCCAATAAGATTGCACTTGTCACAGGTAGCTCGAAAGGAATTGGTGCTGGCATCGCCCTTGAATTAGCCAAATCTGGTGCCGATGTTTGTGTCAACTATTGCGGTTCTCCAACATCTGCGCGAGAAATAGTCAACCAGATTCACTCTCTCGGGCGTCGCGCTATCGCGATTCAAGCAGATGTCTCCCAGCGCGATCAAGTCGAAAGGATGGTGGATACGTGCGAGCAAGAACTCGGTCAAATCGATATTCTAGTGACAAATGCGATCGCTAGCGTCCGAAACACTTTGCTAGAAACTAAATTTGAGGATTTACAGCGGACACTAGAAATAGGGGTATATGGTGTGTTTCACATCTGCCAAATAGTTGCCCGCCGTATGGTGGAAAGGAAGGCCCAAGGCTCGATTATCCATATCTCATCCCCGCACGCTCATTTTCCGTATAAGGGTGCGATTGACTACAACACCACCAAAGCAGCCTGTCATCACCTCGTTCTTTCGATGGCGAATGAACTGATGTGGCACAAAATTCGGGTCAACATCCTAGAGCCTGGGTGGACTGATACTCCGGGTGAGCGACGCTGGTATAGCGACGAATTGCTTGAGTCGTTCAGCAACAGAATGCCTCTCGGTAGGATGGGATGCCCGGAAGATTTAGGCCAAGCAGCAGTTTTCCTGGCATCTGATGCAGCTAGCTACATCGCGGGCAGCGTGTTAAAGGTAGATGGTGGATTGTACATTGAGGGCAGCCCGAGTTTGACAGCAGAATCAGAAAATAAGTAGGTAGGTGGAATTAAACGAACCATCTAACAGTATGGAAACAGGGCTAAGTCAGCCACGCTTAATGCTCAGGATATTTTACAATCGTTGACTTACTTAATTGCGTTTTACAGCGCCTACCTACTTAAAACAGAGTTGGTTGTTGAGCTGTTTGCGATCGCTCGCAACAACAAGCTTTTTTGAACTAAGCGCTAGCCTTTTCGTAGCGCTTGTTAATTTCCGCCCAATTAACAACATTCCACCAAGCTTTTAAGTAGTCGGCGCGCAAATTTTGGTATTTGAGATAATAAGCGTGTTCCCAAACATCGTTACCCATAATTGGATAGTTGCCATCTATCAAAGGAGTGTCTTGATTTGCCGTAGTTGTAATCTCCAGTTTGCCAGCTTTATTGCGGACTAGCCAAACCCAACCGCTGCCAAAACGCTTGGCGCCGGCCTCGTTAAATTTTGTTTTAAAATCGTCAACACTGCCGAAAGTTTGCTTAATTGCTGTTGCAATTGCCCCTGTGGGTTCGCCGCCGCCGTTGGGACCCATGATTTCCCAAAACATAGTGTGATTTAGGTGTCCGCCGCCATTGTTACGCACTGTTGTGCGAATATCTTCTGGTACTTTGCTCAAATCTAGCAGCATATTTTCAGCACTCATATTTTTTAGCTGCGGGTATTTGCTGACAGCATCGTTGAGGTTTTTAACGTAGGCGGCGTGGTGTTTGTCGTGGTGAAATTGCATTGTCCGCGCATCGATGTGCGGTTCTAAAGCATTGTATTCGTAAGGCAAAGGCGGCAGTGTAAAAGGCCCGGGGGTTTGGGCTATTTTTGGACTTTCTGCAACTGGACTTGCTTGCGGTACATTATTTCCTGACGCTTGGCAAGCACCTGCGGTAATAGCTCCGACGGTAGCAGTCAGCAAATACAAAAAATCTCGGCGTTTAAGAGTCATAAAAAGTACCTAAGTGAATTATTAACTGTTTTATCTCAGATTAAAGCAAAATGGGAGTGAGTTGAGAAAAAAAGTTGTATCGCCCGAATGGATGAGACGGATGGGCGATGGTTGTGAGAGTTTCTCAAGTATAGGCTAATTGTGTGCGCGTAACTAACTCACGTGCTCCGGTTCACCAACCCGGTTTCTGTCTTGAAACCGGGTTTTTTTTAGATTATTCTTGGGACAAGCGCTGGATGGCTTCGCCTCCAAAAAGCCGATCGGCTGCTTGAAGAATACCGGGAATTTTAGCAGCGTGGGGACTGTGGGCTAGACAGCGGCGCAAGTCTAATTCATGGAGGCGATCGGCTTTTTGGCCGGGGAACCAGTGGCCCGCATTACCTAAAAGGTTGTAGCGCATCTTGCAATAGTCGATCGTATCGTAAGCCTGCGCCAAATTCCACAGCCACAGAATCACATAAATATTAATACCTCCGGGAGTATTTTCTATAGTTGGTAAACCCACGTGCCAAGTCTTAAACCAATCTTCTCCTAATGTATCAATAGCTGCTTTTTCTAACTTTTCTAATATCGGAGTCAAAATTTCATCGGCTCTATCTAACAATTCTAAAACTTTGAGATGCTCGTTAAAATCTTCAGGTTTGGCTGCGCCCAAGCTCAAAGTGTGTACTTGCGGATGCGACAAACAAAACAAATCATTAAACACCATCGGACTCAACGGATAGCACAAGTCTACCAATTTTTGCGGCGGGCTGTAAAGTTGACCGCCTTTGTCGGAAGGACTGATAATAAAAACGCCCATATCGTGACGTTTAGCAGCTTCAATAGCCGGCCAATTAATTTGATTGATGTAGTACCAGTGCAAGTTAAGATAATCAAATTGATTGGTTTCAATTGTTTTGACAATCACATCCGTCGGGCCGTGGGTTGAAAAACCAATAAACCGAACTTTGCCTTCTGCTTGCAACTTTTTTGCCACATCCATGCAGCCGCCCGGACGCATAGACTCCTCTAGCAATTCCCACGTATTAATGCCGTGTAGCGACAGTAAATCGACGTATTCTAGTTGCAAATAAGCTAATGATTTTTCAAATTCGTCGCGGAACTCTTGGGAGTTCGGTTTGGGACTAACTTTCGTTTGTACTATCAACTTTTCGCGGGGAAATTTTGGAAAAATCCACCCCAATTGCATCTCGGAAGTGCCGTAACCGCGAGCAGTTTCTATGTGATTGATGCCGCATTCAATCGAGTAGCTAATCGTCGATTCTAGATTTTGTTGATTGTCTGAGGGAATTTCATTGGCTGGCACGTCTTGCCATTTGTACTGATATCTCATGCCACCGCAGGAAAAGACGGGCATGGATAATTCTGTGCGACCGAATCTGCGATATTGCATCATAAACAGTTGACAGTTGACAGTTGACAGTTGACAGTTGACAGATGAATCGCCTGGTTTTTAGGAGGGAGATTTATAAACCACCCTAAAAATATTCCTCCGTCATACAGGAGTTTAAACCCCTGAGTTTTGACAATCAAAGTCAAGGTAAGCCCAAGTGCATTTAAATTGTATAGTCAAATTTAAGAAAAGTCTTGTGGGGTGGGCGTCTCGCCCGCCCTAAAAATACAATTTAGATGCCCAACAACTTAACTCGCATATTGTCGCATTCTCCTGAACAGGCAAGATGCCTGTTCCACAAAGAGTTTTTGACCACCACTGGGGCAGTTTTGACTATTTAGAAATCTCCCGTACTACTGGTTTTCCGTCTTGGATTTCCCCGACTAAAACCAAATCTGTACAGTCTACAAACAAACCATTTTCTAACACACCGGGAATGTTATTCAAGCTTTTTTCCATTTCTCCCGGGTTGGGAATGTCATCAAATTTGACATCAATTACCATATTACCTTGATCGGTAATTACTGGTCCTGCTTTTTTCACACCCATGCGGAGTTCTGGTTTGCCACCCAATTTTTCAATGGCGCGCATCACTGGTGTTAATGCCATCGGTATAACTTCGATGGGCACGCGAAAAGTCGAACCCAATTTATCTACGATTTTGGAACTGTCAACTACTACAATAAACTGAGTTGCGAGGTAATCGACTACTTTTTCGCGGGTGTGGGCCGCGCCGCCACCTTTAATTAAGTTGAGGTGGGGATCTACTTCATCAGCGCCGTCAATAGCAACATCAATTCTGTCAATTTCATCTAGTGTTGTCAGCGGTACTCCGTACTGTTTGGCTAACACTTCTGATTGAAAAGATGTCGGCACTCCCTTGATATCTTTGAGTTCACCTGATTTTATGCGATCGCCCAATGCTTGAATAGTATAAGCTGTAGTTGACCCCGTGCCGAGTCCGACAATCATACCAGATTGTACGCGATCGGCAGCAGCAAAGCCGACTTGCTGTTTCATCAATTTTACGGGATCTTGTTCTGTGGTCATTTTCGGTACTCCTCAATAGTTTTAAGATTATACCATTTATTATGGATTTATTTAACCGCAGAGAGCGCAGAGAACGCAGAGAGGAAGAAGAAGAAGAGAGGGAACTCGCAAATTATTTCAAGTGGGAACTTCTCTCTTTCTTCTCTGCGCCCTCTGCGCCCTCTGTGGTTAAATTAAAAAAAATCTAGTTCACAAATCGGCGGATAATTGCCATAATGAAAATCGGATTTATCGATACCTACACTTGGGATTACAACATTGAAACTCCTTACCGCGAACCTTTGGGCGGCACTCAGTCGGCTATTTGTTACTTAGCTGAAGCATTGGCTGCACAGGGAAACGAGGTATTTTTGCTCAACAATACTTCCGAGTCTGGGATTTCGCGCGGCGTTGATTGCAGGCGCAGGGTGGGGGACAAATCTAATTTAGAATTGCTGCGATCGCTCGATTTTTTAGTTATAGTCAATATAGTCGGCAAAGCGCTGGAAATCAAGCCGCTTTTGGGCGATCGCACTCAATTAATTTTGTGGATTCATAACGAACCGGGCTTTGTATTCCTCGAAAATTTTAAGAATGATCAAGAAATCAATGCTTGCGATGCCTTTGTATTTGTCAGCGACTGGCAGCGCCAGCAATTTCAGCAGCGCTTTGGGATTGACTCCAATCGCAGTTGTGTTTTAAGAAATGCGATCGCACCTTGTTTTGCTAATATTTTCCCCGATAATATTCCTATCCTCTCTCATAAATCTCGACCGCCCATTCTAGCTTACACCAGCACTCCATTTCGCGGACTCGATATTTTGTTAAAAGTCTTTCCCGAAATTCGTCAAGCTGTCCCGGGAACCAGATTAAAAGTATTTTCAAGCATGAAAGTACACCAAATAGACGACAATGATAACAAGCTTTTTTTCGGTCAACTTTACCGCGAGTGTCAGGAAACAGAAGGCGTCGAGTACGTCGGTTCCGTACCGCAACCCGAACTCGTCCGGCAACTGCGTTCAGTCGCGGTTTTAGCTTACCCGAATACCTATTTAGAAACCTCATCTATTGCCGTGATGGAGGCAATGGCCAGCGGTTGCCGGATTGTGACGAGTGAATTGGCAGCTTTGCCGGAAACAACTGCTGGATTTGCCCGTCTAGTTTCAATGTCAGGGGTGGAAAATTTTGCATCGATAACTAATTGGAAGCGGGCGGGTAAGCCAGATTGGGAGGGATATACAAGGCGGTTTTTAGAGGCGATAGTCGGAGTTTTAAATGAGGGTACGGGTGCGGGCGGCGCAACTGCTGAAAATCATCTGAGGCAGCAGGTAGAATATATAAATCGAGGGTGTACTTGGTCTGTGCGGGCCCGAGAGTGGGTAGAATGGTTGAATATTATTAGTGTAAAAACTGTAAGAGTGGCAGAGCAAATGATAACGGAGTCGTTGGTGGATTCAGAAGCAGCTCAAGCATATTTTGTAAAGGGAAATCGGCTGAAAGATGCAGGTAATCTCGGTGGCGCTATCGAGAATTATCAGAAAGCTTTAGAGTTAAATCCAGGAGATGCGGAAGTTCATAAAAAGTTGGCGGAAGTTTATGTTTTGCAAGGAGAATTTGAAAAGGCGATCGCCTCTTGCAATCTCGCGATTAAATTCAAACCTGATTTTGCTGCAGCTTACTTGACAAAGGGCAATGCCCAGCACGCTCAAGGCACACTGGAAATGGCAATTCAAGCTTACTTGCAAGCTTTAGAAATTCAGCCAGAATTTGCCGAAGCCAGCGCGAATCTCGGCAGTATGTATTATAAGTTAGGGCAATTGGAACAGGCGGGAAATTATTACCAAAAAGCTCTGGCAATTAATCCTCAATTATCTTCGGTCAATCTGATGTTGGGCAGCGTTTTGCAGCAGCAAGGAAAGTTAGATGCAGCAATTAGTTGCTATCAAAAAGTGCTGCAACAGCAACCGGGAGATGCCAGCGCTGCTGAAAAACTATCGAGTTTGCTCGCACAAAAACAGCGGGAAACTACCGACAGCAACTTTATCGAATTAGAAACAGAATCAGGGGAATCGCAACCAGTATCTGTCAACAAAGATGAAGGCTACGGCTTGCAGCCTTCGAGCATCAATTTGCCGCCAGCGCCCACCACTGAAACTTTAAATACACCCTTTACAAACCCTGCCGAACTTTCCGAACAAGTTACCTCGCTCAATGTTCCAGATAGCGGACAAGTTGCCAATTTTCAAGAAGTAGAACCCTACAAAAAACTCGCAGAAAAGTTTTTAGTTGAAGGTAAAATTAAAGAGGCGATCGCAGCTTGTCAGCAAGCGATAAAAATCCGACCGGATTTCATCCACGCTTACGTCACTTTAGGCAATGCTTTGCAAGCAGAAGGCAAAAATGAAGCTGCGATTCGATCGTATTCTCAAGCCCTAGAATTGCAGCCAAACTTTGCGGAAGTGCGGGCCAATATTGGCAGTATGTATTTCAAAATGGGGCGTTTGGAAGAAGCGATCGCCCATTACCAGCAAGCCATTGCCCTCCGCCCCGATTTAGCGGGAGCTCACTGGAATTTAGGGAAAGTATATCAGCAACACGGCAACATTGAAGCAGCGATCGCCTGTTTTAAAAGAACATCCGAACTCAACCCGCAGCTAGTCGGTGCAGACTTCCACTTTAACTTAGGTAATCGACTTTTCAGCCAAGGAAAGCGCGACGAAGCCATCGAATGCTACGAAAAAGCGATCGCCATTAAACCGGACTGGGCTGAAGCTTACGGTAACATCGGCAGCGTGCGATCGCAACAAGGCAATCTCGACGCCGCCATCGCTTACTATCAGAAAGCTGTAGCTTTAAAGCCGCACTTAGAAGTTTTGCACTTCAATATAGCCAACTCTTTTCTACAGCAAAACAAGTACGACGAAGCAATTACTAATTACCGAAATACTCTGAAAATCAAGCCCGACTGGCCGGAAGTTCACGCTAACCTCGGCAATTGTTTTTCGATGCAGGGGCGGCTGGAAGAAGCTTTAGCCAGCTATCAGCAAGCCCTGGCATTAAAACCGGAGTGGGCAGAGGTTTACTGCCGCATGGGACACATTCAGAAACAAGATAAGCCGTTGGAGGCGATCGCCAATTTTGAAAAAGCGATTCAATGCAACCCCAAATATAGCGAAGCCTACCAACAATTGTGCGACTTGCTAAGCCATTCCACCAACCTCGCCGGAGCCCGCAGCGTAGCCGACAAATACTGCGAAAACTGCGGCGAAAGTGCCCTAGTCATGTCAGCTACAGCCTATGTCTTTTCCTACCTACAATCAGGTGTCAGCAAACAGGCAATTCAGAAACTAGAAGAAATCGAAAACCTCTGCTACGAAAAGATCGAAAGTTTTAGCGTAATGGAACTAAAACTCCTCTACGAAATTTTCCTGTTTGCAGTTTCTCACCTGCGAGACAATCGCGAAAAAAATGCCAGTTTCTACAGGCTCATTGCCAAAGAATACTACCAAAAAGCCGTCCCGCAGCGCCAGCAAGTTAACAGAAGCAACCTAGCCAATTACCGAACAAAAGAACAGCGTCATTTAAAAATCGGCTTCCTTTCCAAACACTTCCGCCGCCACTCAGTAGGCTGGTGCAGCGAAGCTTTAATTCGCGAATTAAGCCACATCACCCCCCACGTTCACCTTTACGTCACCGGGAAACTCCACCGAGATGAGGTTACGCAGCGGTTTGAAGACATGGCGGGCAAGTTTTACTGGCCTAAAAAATATCCAAACGGCTTTGCTGATGGCGGTGAAATCTTCGCCGAAGTAGCCCAAGACAACTTGGATGTTTTGATAGACTTAGACTCGATGACAGTCCCAACAAATGTCGAAGTGCTGTATCAATATCCTGCGGGGATTTGCGTGTCTTGGCTGGGATTCGACGCCCCCTACATTTCAGATAATCACTACTTTCTCTGCGACGAACACACTCATCCCCCTGGTGTGGAAAAAAATTACTTAGAACAGTTAGTAAGATTGCCTGTTTGTTCCGTAGCAATTGGCGCACTGCAAAGCATTCCTGTGAATCGAGAGGCGATTAGAAATGCTCTCGGAATTGGTTTAGAGCAAATGACTTATCTGTGCGTTGCCCCCGGGAGAAAAACCAATCCCGAAATGGTACGAGCTCAAGTTACAATTCTTAAGGAAGTACCAGAGAGTGTGTTAATCCGCAAAGGTCAAGGCGACCCGGATGTTATTCACAGCACTTACCGCCAAGAATGCGAAATTCAGGGAGTAGATTTTGGTCGGATTAAGTTTATAGGGCAAACCAGAAGTGAAGAAGAACACCGCGCTATTTATTATGTAGCCGACGTGCTTTTAGATTCGTATCCTTACAACGGCGGGACTCACAACTTAGAGGCTTTGTGGGCGAATTTGCCAGTGGTAACTCGATCCGGCGACCAATATCTTTCGCGCATGGGTTACGCTTTTCTCAAAAGTGCAAATCTTGATGTTGGTGCAGCGTGGACTTGGGAGGAATATACGCAGTGGGGAGTTAAGTTTGGCCGCGATGCTGGTTTTAGAAATGCGGTGAAAGAGCATTTAGTAAAATCTAAACAGCCAGAACATCTCGCACCTTTGTGGAATCCTAAAAAGTTGGCTGAGGATATGTATGAGGTGTTTGAAAAACTGTTAGCTAAATAGGTGGGGCATTGGGCATTGGGCATTGGGCATTGGGCATTGGGCATTGGGCATTGGCATAGCAACCCCTCATCATTTGTGAACTCCTTTCCTACTCTCTTCTCTTCCTCTGTGCCCTCTGCGCCCTCTGCGGTTCAATAAAAAAAGAGATATCAGGTAGAGAAAAACGATTTCTGGATATTTTTACCCAACGCCCAGTAAAGTTTTGTAAAAAAATCCGTGGAAATGCGTAAAAATTCCGCGCCGAGTCTGATAGATAAATAGCTGATTCATAGTACGGCGATCGCACTAACTTTATGCCAGTTAGGGCGATCGCTTTTTTTGTGGTGCAAGTTTGAAAAAACAATGCAACTGTAGACAAGCTCCAAACGACCAGCTTCATCAGTCATTCCCAATTCTAAAATCTAAAATCTAAAATCTAAAATAACCTGACTACTGACTAATCACTAATCGCCACTCGATCGCGCCCGCCAGACTTAGCTCCATAAAGCGCCTTATCAGCAGCTTCAATCAGCATTTTCGGCGAGTTTTGACCTTCAGAAATCGTCGCCACCCCCATGCTGAGAGTCACCCAATCGCTGACAACAGACTTAATGTGGGGAATTGCTAAGGCTTTGACGCGGCTGCGGATTCCCTCAGCAACAGCCTGTGCAGCCACGATATCCGTATTTGGCAAAATTACCGCAAATTCCTCGCCGCCGTACCTAGCAGCCAAATAGAGGCGTTCTGGGGGTGCGCTTGTGCAAGCGTCCCCGATCGCCCGCGCCACTTGCTGCAAACAAGCATCCCCGGCTTGGTGGCCGTAATTGTCGTTGTAAAGTTTAAAACAGTCAATGTCGCACATAATCAAAGATAGCGGTTCCAAAGAGCTCGACTGCTCCCATTCTCGGTTGATCACCTCGTCAAAACGGCGGCGGTTAGCTAGTTGAGTCAGACTGTCCAAATTCGCCAACCCGTCCAGTCGCTGGTTGGCAGCAGCTAGCTGCTGGTAAAGTAAAGATTGTTCGATCGCGATCGCAACTTGAGTACCCAACTGACTCAGCAAATCCACGTCAAACTGCTGCCACTGGCGGGGTGCCGAACAGTGGTGGGCAATCAGCAAACCCCACAACTTCGGCACTTGACAAGAACCGTTACCTTCCCTAGGTTCTATTCCCTGCTGGACAATCGGCACCACCAAATTTGCCTTCACCTGACAAGTCTCCAAAAAATTAACGTGACACTCGCTCAAATTAGAAGTGTGAATATCCTCTATGGCGCGAATGCGGCCCTTTAAATACTGTCCGATGTAAGTAGTGGCAAAACAGCAATCATCAATTGCCATCCCCTTCAGTGGCATCCATCCTTCTCCAACCGACTCTACCACCACATTTCCGTTCCAGTCGGGTCGGAAGCGGAAAACCAGCACGCGATCGGTTGCCAAAAACTCCCGCACTTCCGCTACTGTAGTGTTGAGAATATCTTGTAGATCCAGAGAAGAGCGAATGCGCGATTGAATCTGTGCGATCAAGCGTTCCCGTTCTATTTGTTGCCGCAGCGCGACTTGGGCTTGCTTACTTTTAGTAATGTCCCGACCTTCGGGCAGCAGCAATACTATTTTGCCAGTTTCATCCGCGACCGGTTTGAGAGAAAAATCAATAATTGCCGTCCGATTTACACCTTGAACTTCCACTTCATAGCGGACAAATTCACCTTTTGCCGATCGAGAAATTGCCTCTTGCAACTGTTCCTGAACTTCCTCAGAATCTCCCCACCAAGGCAACAGCCAAAACGGTTTATTTGCCACATCCCGCAGCTTAATTCCCGCGAAATCCAGAGAAGTTTGGTTAGCTTCCAGCAGAGTGCCGTCCGGTTTCAACAAGCTCACAAATTGGAAAGAAGAATCAAAAATTGCCCGAAAGCGCCTTTGAGAATCTCCCAACATTGCCGTCACCTTTTCGCGAGAGGTAATATCGCGGAACCGCCACACCCTGCCAATAATATTTTGTCCGACTCGAATTGGCTGCGTGTAGCGCTCAAAAGTGCGGCCGTCTTTAAATTCTAGAATATCGCAACCTTCCGACTCCGCATCGCTATAAAATTCTTTAACTCTCTGCAAAAAAGCTTTCGGATCTTTGACTTGCTTAGTGAGGAACGCCAGCCGCACCGTTCTATCCATTGAGTTTCTAACTTCTTCATAAATCCCCCACATTTGAACTAACTTTTCGTTATAACTAATCATTTCTCCGGCGGTAGTAACCGCGAGAATGCCGTCGGCCGTTGCTTCTAAGGTAGCGTGCAGCAAAGACCGCGATCGCTCTAATTCTGCTGCGGTCAATTTGCGTTCCGTGAGGTCTCGGACTGCTTTCACCTGTACTAAACGACCTTCCCACAATACGAATTTGCTGCGAACGTCAGCAGGAAAAGCAGTTCCATCTCGCCTGAGAAAAATAGTTTCACAGACTGTATTGCTGGCTGCAGAAATCATTTGTGGCGCCTGTTTGTATGATTTCGGCGACAGTAGTTCCAGCAAGCTCATTCCCGCCATTTCCGCAGGTTCGTAACCGAAAAGTTCGGCAAAATTATTGCTGACGCTCAAAATTGTGTCGCGGTCAGCCACGGCAACTGCTTCAAAATAAGCTTCGCATTCGAGCAACCGCGCTGCTGAGTGGCTGCTGCCATTTTCCCCGGAAGAGCTGTTGTTAATTAGCTGTTGCAGTTGCGTATTTGCCGAGTACAAAGCGGTCATGGCTTGCCTGTACATAGCAGTACGTTTCTCGACTTTTTCTGCGAGGCGATCGCGATATTGTCGCAGTTCTTTTTCGACTTTAATTAAATCAGTAATATCTACTGCAAAGACGATTACACCAGCGACTTTACCTGTTTCATCCCGGTAAGGTATTTTATCTGTCCGCACCCAGCATTTTTGACCGGAGGCTGTTGGTAGCAATTCGACTTGGCCTTGTTTGGGAAGGCCAGAATGGATCACTTCCAAATCTTCTAAATAATATTGTTCTGCTTCGTCTGGATAGATTTCATAAAAAGATTTACCTTCTAATTGAGCTGCGGGCACACCTCTCGATGCAGCGGCGGCTTGATTAATTCGCAGCAGGCGACTTTCGGTATCTTTGAGCCAAATCATCGCAGGTACGGAATCAAAAATAATTTGCTGTTCTTGTTGCTGCAGGCGTAGTTCTGCTTCTGCTTGTTTTCTTTTAATTATTTCTTGTTGCAGTTTTTGGTTAGCTTT
Source organism: Microcoleus sp. B3-D2 (assembly GCF_036705345.1). Taxonomy (NCBI): domain Bacteria; kingdom Bacillati; phylum Cyanobacteriota; class Cyanophyceae; order Oscillatoriales; family Microcoleaceae; genus Microcoleus; species Microcoleus sp. B3-D2. Next base: position 26,329 of record NZ_JAUBUG010000010.1, on the reverse strand, counting down.
TTTGAGTTCAGCCGTGCGTCTTTCTACTCTTTCCTCTAGTTGATCGTAGTATTTTGTCAGCAAGTTTTGCTGCTGTTCGTGCCGCAGTGCTTCTAATTTTAACTTTTCGCTAGCTGACAAACTTGAGGATACAAAGTCTGCTAATATTTGGGTAAATTCGTGTTCTTCTTCCGTCCAATCCCCGTCGGAACCCTGGCGTTCGGCGCTGACTATTCCCGCCATTTGACCTGCTAGCACAATCGGTACGTTTAACAAGGAAGTCGTGCCCCGATCGAGCAAATAAAGACCGACAAGTTCTCGGGTTCTGGGGTCATTTTCTGCCGCCACAGTAGCGATCGCACTTTCAGATTTTAAAGCTTGAAAATATGCCGGACAGTCGGATGCTGTGATGATTATTTGTACGGAATGGAGTTTAGTATTTTGTTCGTAAAGGTCGATGCAGTGAAGCTGCGTTGTGTCTTCGCCATACAGCCAAATACTAGCTCGATCGCAGTTGACAATACTGACAGCCGTTTCTGTTACTTCGCGGATGAAGTCTTCTATATTGTTGCGTTCTTTAAGTTGACTTTTGGCTAATTTTGCGATCGCTAAAGTTGGACTGCGCCAATTTGCTCTCGCGTTGAGCAACGTGGGTGACTGCGAAGCAGCCTTAATTTCTTCGCAAACTAACAGTACAGCCGGCCGTTGGAAATTGGCAATTGAGCGACCATTGGTATTTTCCTCTATTTTCCAATCTACCGCCGGCATTGCGCGCGCGGTTGCTTTTACCCTAATAATCCTGCCGTCTTTGCAAGTCAAGCAGCCCTCCCAACAGGCAATTTTTGGAGTTGGCGTACCGTTTTCCGGCTGGGCCAATCCGGCAAATTCTGCCTGCATTTTGCCTTGCTCTTGGCAGTAAAATATGTTAAAAATTGAATGACAAATTAATTCCTGCGGTTTGTAGGCAAGGCGAGACGCGCCGAATTGATTTAGCGAAAAAACTCTTCCCAAAGCGTCGAGAACGAAGTAAATGCCCGGAAAATTCTCATAGAGAGTTCCATACCAATCTTGTTCGACTTGGTGGCTGCACGAAAGTTTGGCTGTCGCGAACTCGCCGTCGGTGTCGAGCAAGTGAGAATAGTTGGTTTCGGGGTTGCTTGAATGACTTTTTTTAGCAAACACTTTTAGCTTAACTCGACTGTAATTAATTTTACTTTCTGGAATTTAACTTTTTTGTGAAACTAAATTAAACCTGTTGTTTGAAAAAAGTTACAAGTTGTAACAAAAATACCACTTGTCCAGCCTCCTGGTTTTCGCTTCCCCATCCAACCACTGTGTTTGTTTCTAGTTGGTACACGGTCTGCAGACGCTATTTCCCGCTAGTTGCAATGCCAGCAGGTTTAGCTGCAATTACCCAGTCTGTACTTTTAGCATCCTAGACAATAAAAAAAACCGATAATCACTGGTTTTAAGTATATATGATAACACTCAAATACCTAGTATTGGAACTGACCTACTTCGGATTCGGTTTGGGATATTTGCCGGGGCGGCGGATGAACCGGGTGGCGGTTGCAATTATCGGGTCAGCTTTTGCGGTGGCTTTGGGGATACTCGACCTGAAAACTGCTTGGGAGGCGCTCGACCCCAATACCAGCGTTTTGTGTTGGGAATGACGATCGTGAATACAGTTAATTTGACAGCTTAATAAATATTTGCAATAATTAAGTTAAGTAAATCTTATAATGCCCAATCGCTCACGGGCTTTAGTCCTAGAGTTTATACTTAATCTTGTCCAGCAAACGCTAAGGAGGTAAGGAAGAGTGAGCACCCAACCCGCTGCGAAACCCAGACTTAATTCTGCGTTCAAACAACTGATGTCTCTACACTGGGCGATGTCAGCTTGCTATTTAGTGGTGTTTATTACCGGTACTTCTATGGCTCGATTGCCAGGAGAATTGTTTATTCGAGGCTTCCTTTACGATTTTCACAAATCCGTAGGAGTGCTGACAATGGCTTTACTGACTTGGCGGATTTTAACTCTGCTGCGGGTATGGTGGAAAAAATATACGAAACGCCTGCCAAAGTTTACAAAGGAATGGTACAAAAATTTTGCTCTGCACGCAACTTTGTACGTTTTTATGTGGCTAGTTCCCGTTGCTGGTTTCTTGCTTTCTAACTCTTACAAAAGTAACAATGTGAAATTTTTCGGAATTGTTTTGCCGGATATGTTTCCGCAGAATTCCGCAATGGTTGATCTGGGAAGGAGTTTGCATTTTTGGCTGGCGTACACATTTTTAGCGTTCGTAATTTTGCATATTATAGATCAGAAGAAAGTTGTGAGAGCTAATTGGCGCAGGTTGGCAAATTTTGTTCGCACTAAGTTCGCAAAGTCTCAAAAGGTTGGATAAATTTGCGATGAGGTACTATATCTCAATTGGTATTGATAAATTTACTGCAAAACTCGCTATTTTCCAGGGTGATATTCTGAAACTGCTGCCGCCCTCTGACTTCTGAGGCAAATTTATGGGTTGTTCTAATAAATCGACAGGTTGACTAATCGCCAAACCCAAATCGCTCTTTAATTCCAACTTCGCCTCTTCACCGTGACATTCGTAACACCGCAAAATCCACACATTAGAATCATCTTCCGATTGTTTGAATGCCATCAGCACTAAATTTTCGGCGGACAAATCTAAAAACTTGCCAACTGCGGGCAGAGTCTTGTGGCCATTTTCCTCTAACTTGGGTAACACCTTTACTAGCAGTGGTAAATTCAACTCGTAACCCTGTCGAACAGTACCTGCATCCTGCCAATTTCCGCTGTGGGGATAGACTGCACAAGTAAATTCGGAAACTCCTACATCTGCTTGTTCATCCGGCCAAGTCGAACCCCGAAGCAAAGTCAGCCGAATTTGATTTGGTTGAAGGTCGCAACCGTATTTGCAATCGTTGAGCAAACTCACTCCAAAACCATCATTGCTGATATCAGTCCACCGCAAAATCGGCACTTCCCATTTGGCTTTTTCGGCGGGCGTTTGCGGCTTGGTTGTGCGCTGAATCGCACCTGCGGGAATTTCGCAAGTTGCAAAATCTGCTTCTACATTTAATCCAAAGGCTGCTTTTACTAAAACGTGCTTTTCTTGCCAATCTGCCACTGTCTTGATTTTCAGCAGCGGCGAACCTATTTCTACTATATAATCTTGGCAAAACTCCGATTTGCCAATTTGTCGGACTACGCGCAAACTCTGCCGTATTTCTCCCTGTGCTATCCAGGAAATATCTTTCAGTGTCGGCGCTGGTAGTTGATGTTTTTCATAATTTGGATCGATGTTCCAAGCATCCCAATATTGGCCGCTGTCTTGAAATGCTTGCAGTTGATTGCCCCCTGCTGCATTCAGGACTTCTCGGTTATTTACTTTATCCCAAATGCTGGATAAATCCCCAGTTTTGTCGTCTACTGTTGCCCGAATAAATTCATTTTCTAATACCATTTCTGCAGCTACAAAAGGCGTTTCTTGACTAACTGTGTTTTTTTGTGCTATACCGTATGTAAGTTTTGATAACTCTGTCTTTTTTTCTGTTTCTGGACTCGCGGACGCATTATCCACAGTTTGAGCGTCTTCGCGACACAGCCAAAACACCTGGTAGCCAACGGCGGGGAGATTATTTGCCCAGAATAATAGTGTTGATTGCGATTGCGCTCGATCGCCTCTGACAATCTGCGAAGCCAATCGCCGTCGGGAAAAATCGTAAATTTGCCAAGCTGAGTCAGCGGAATCCGGAAGCGGTACGGCGACAACCTCAGAGCGCGACCAATTGAGGGTATTGAAAATCAAAATCGGTTGAGCGTCGGGCTGCGGAGGCGAAGGGAGAGAAATTTGAGCCGAGATTGCATCCAAAGATTTTATCAGGATTTCGCGACAAGTGCGATCGACCCCGACCCATCCTAGATTAGCATCCGCATAAACTTGGGCGATCGCAGAACCGGGCAAAATATCGTGAAACTGGTTAAACAAAATTTGTTTCCAAGCAGATTCTAATTCGGATTTCGGATAAACCGCACCAGTACAAATCGTTGCCAGGGAAGACAGCAACTCCGCTTGGTAGAGCAATTCTTCGCAGCGGCGGTTTTGGCGTTTTTGGTCGGCGCGAGTCGTGTAGCAGCCTCGGTGGAATTCTAAATAAAGTTCGTCTTTCCAAACAGGGAGAGTGGGGGGAATAGTTTTGAGTTGTGAGATGGAAGGATTTGCATCCGAAATTGCCGACCTCTTTGAAAATTCTAGCGCCTGTAAATTCTCCTGGTTGTCCGATTCTGGAACATAGCTTTCGGACTTAGTTGCCGCAACTTCCGGCAAAAACTGACTCTCAATCAAAGACAAATAATCAACCGCTTTCGCAAACTCCAACTTCGGGAAAAAAGGCGACATTTTCCAGCGTTTCGCCACCTCCAACATATCACGAGTCGGGCCACCGCCGTGGTCGCCAACTCCAGGCAACCAAAGAGCATCTTGCAAACCAGTCTTAACTTGCCAGTCAAAAGCATAACTTGCCATTTTCACAGATTCTATACTTTCGCCAATTGGAGGAGACATCATGCTAAATATTTTAGTACCGTCCAACCCTTCCCACCAAAATGCACCGTGGGGAAATTCCGTTGTATCATTCCACCGCAACTTTTGCGTCACAAAATAGTCAACTCCGCCTTGCCGCAAAATCTGAGGTAATTGCCACCCAAAACCGAAAGTATCCGGTAGCCAAGCTACCCGCATCAATTCCCCAAATTTTTCTTTTGCATAACGCTGTCCGTAAAAAACTTGCCGCACCATTGATTCAGCGGAAATCAAGTTTAAATCCGGTTCTACCCACATCCCGCCGACAACTTCCCAGCAACCCGCCGCCACCTGTTTTTTAATCGCTGCAAATAAGTCCGGCCGATGTTCTTCCATCCAAGCATAAAGTGCGGGAGTTGAATGACAGAAAATTAAATCGGGAAACTCCGATTGCAATTTCAATACCGACTCAAAAGTTCGCTGTGCCGCTTCCCAAGTTTCCGGGACAGGCCACAGCCAAGCTAAGTCTAAATGAGCGTGACCGACCAAATAGATTTTACTTGTATATATAGATGCCAGCTCACCATTTTCTCCTATATATATAGATGTAGAATTGCTATTTTCTCCTACCTCCGAAACCTCATCTCTTCTTCCTCCCTCTGCGCCCTCTGCGTCCTCTGCGGTTCCCTCATCTAAATCCCCCGAAAAAGCCCGCAGATATCCCAGTAAATTGTGCCGCAAAACAGACAGCGAGCGATCGAACTTTTCGCGATCGCGCACCGCCGACCAATCAATTAAATCCATCGCCAAATCAATCTCAGATTTCAGCGTTTCCCCCTTGACAAACCTGGGGCGATTTGCTATTGTTTCAGTGGAGAGGTATTGGGAATTTACATTTTCTAAATTTTGAGTTAGCGAATTTTGCAAAATCTCTAATTCGGCAGCCACAAAACCCGGATCGAAACAAGAAGAGTCAGCAGCTTCGTACAAACAAATCGATCGCACTAAAGCACCGTTATCGTGACCCGGACTTACCAACCGCAAAATAACTAAAAATTCATCTCCGGGATTGGCCGACGAACTCAACAAAACTCGATCGGCAAAATCAAATAAATCTCCCTGTCCGACTAACTCGCCGTTCACAAAAATTTGAGCATCTTCTGCCCACCAAGTCAAGCCCAGCAGCAACCGCAAACCAACCACAGGATAGCCGTGCAAATTGTCAGGAATTACAAATTGCTGGCCCAAATACAAAACTTGCTTCCCAGACGGCCAAGCAATATGTCCTTTGCCGTTAAGTTCAGCAACAGGGCTGTTACAAATATTTACCGAAGAGACAGCCGAGTCAGAATCGCAGTACCTCCAACCAGACTGAACCTCCACTTGACTGAGGCGGCGCAACTTCTCGACAGTGGCAGAAATATTGTTGCTAGCAGGTGACACAGAAGCGCTCATATTTCGCTAAAATAGGAATTGTGTATTAATCAAAAATCGGATTGAACCGCCCCGACGCAAAGGACGCGAAGAAATAAAGGTTTCAGAGGGTTTGAAGCTGCGATTAAGATCTGGCTTTGATTTTACAGCAATATTCAGCAATTCCGGCGCGAATCAAAAATCTGAATTCAATAATTAAACTTATGTCGAACGGTTACTACGGCCCATACCAAAGCCGACTATTAAATTTTATATCGAAACAGTCCCGCCAAGTCGCTGACAATTGCGATCGAACTTGGCGTCAAATTAAAGAAGCAACTCTCACCGCCACCCAAATCCTGCTTTATCCAGCTTATTTGCTGGTGCAAAGTTCCCGACTACTAGGCCGACAGTTGCGGGAATCAAGTCAAAAAGTAGATTTACCGGAACTGCAAGAATTTGTGGGGGACGAAAATCCCGATGGGCAACAAAATTGGTATCAGGGGGAAACTTCCGACGAAAGTTCGATCGCCGAAATTTTGAACCTCGCCGAAAATTTACTAAACTCGTCGCAAACCGCGAAAACTTTAGCCACCTTCCCGCTGTTAATTAATCAGGGAAATACTGCTAACAATTTACATCCGGCAATCAATTTTAGCGGACAAATCACAAAGCATCAAACCACTTCCGTCTTAGAACTCCCGCTTGCTAAAACTGGATTAAAACCGCAACCGAAAGTTGAGGGAATTGCCAGTTTTATCCCAGCCCGCACTTTAGTATTGGTCGGAAAAGAAAATCAGATTTTAGATATTTTGACACCCCAACAGCAGGAACTGCTCGAAGGTCGCATAACTTGGGAAGTAGCAAACTGCGGGCCCGAACGGCGGGAAATTACCCAAAAAGAATTAAAATTTAATCTCGGTTTGGAGTCGGCGGCCAAAAAAGCTCAGTTGCCGCCGGTGCGTCGTTTTTGGGAATTGATGGCATGGCTTCAGACGAGTCCGGTTGCCCTCAAAAGAAATCAGTTTGGAGAATCAATCCTCGCAGTTAAAAAATCGATCGACCGCAATTCAATCCTAGTCCAAAAAGCCCGCGCCCAGATCGAAGCAAAAACCGCACAGCACTCGATTGCTGCATCAAATTCGATCGACCGCAATACCCCAAAACTAGAAACTAATTTTAACAGCAAGTTCGATCATCGACCCGCTAGTCCTCTCTCCTTTGTTACATTACTCGATCGCGCCGCCGTCAACCTGGAAGAATTTACCCTACCGCCATCGGTAAAAACAATCGCCGCACCGACAGAAAACCCCGGAGTAAAAATTGACACATCCGGCACCGAAACCAATTTAGATTTTTCCGCCCGCGACATCCTGGAAAAATACGCTCGAAACATCGAACAAGTCATTTGGTCGTCAGTAGACCACCTTTTGGGCAAAGAAACGGCTGCCAGCGATAATACGGAGAAGTCAGTCGCAATTCAGTATTATTTGAAACAGCGACAAGAACAAGAAAACACGCAAAAAAGCCCAGAGGTCGATCGACCGTGGCTGAACTGGCAAGACTTATTCGGGGAAGCAGCACCGCAGCATTTAACCGACGGAAGTTCCGAACCCCATGCAGCAGCACAAAGCAGCGCCAAAGTCAAGGAGAAAATAGCAGAATTAGGAGAATTGGCAGAAGGTCGATCGACCGCAGTCTCAATATCCCCTTACCCCGAAGCACTTCACAGCCTGCTGGGGCAGCTAAAACAGAGCTTGCTGGCAAAAAGCTCAAAAAGCCAACCCCAAACAGCATCTGATTTATCTGATTTAGCAGTTACTCAAAAAAATAGCTCTGCACTCGCAGCAGAATCAACCCCAGGGCGCGCGCCGGAAACCCAAGTGCCAAAAAACACAAACCCGAACACCGCACAAAACAACCAATCGCCAGCAGCAATCACCGCGCAAACTAGCAGATACACCGCCGCAACCCCCGCCGCAGCCGAACCAAAAAATCCCAGTGCAGGCGTCCCATCCGAGGGAGACTACTTAGAAACAAAAGCAGAATCGATGGGATACATTAAGCACCCGCTAGAACAAGTGCTCGAATGGCTCGATCGAGTTATGCTGCGGCTAGAAAACATCGCCGAGCAACTGTGGAATTGGGCAAAAATCAACTTGCCAAAAATCCTCAAAAGCAAAGATAAAATTGACTAATCTTTAGCTTATGATAAAAAAGTTGCTGCAACAGCAGCAAATCAGCTCAGTATTATGCCATCTTTGGAGACTCCCACAGTGCTAACCCTCAAAATCGTAGTTAATGTAGTTGTTTTATTTTTTGTTTCCCTGTTCATATTTGGATTTTTGTCCAATGACCCAGCCCGGAACCCCAACCGCAGAGACATGGAATAAACAAGTTATCCCGGCCGCTTGCTGGGGGCGCGTCACCGCAGCCCCTGCAACAGCCGACAAACCCGCAAAAATTAGTTGAACAAAACTTGACCTCGCACCAGCAGCGAGGTTATCTTGTGGCGGAAGCAAGTTCTGAAAGCAGCCATATTCTGGCGCGCCAAAGCCACTGCAAATTTTAGATGTCAGATTAATGTCTAAACAGTTGCCTTTTAGATGCAAAAATTTTTAATAATTTGCACCCTATAAAATCTAAAATCTAAAATCTAAAATCGGATGACTTACCTGTTGTAACTATGCCCTATCCGGTACCGCCGCCAGAACCTCCTGGCATCATCTACATCGCAAAGCCAAAAAAAGTCGCCCTCACTGTCGCGGCCGCCGATGGAGACACCCGCAGCAACCCCACAGAAATACCGGAACCAAGCCCAGATATTGTTGAGCCAGAACCCACACCAGCCCCAGCAGAACCAGCAGCCACACTCCTCGGCACTACCCCAGCCACCGACCAGCCTCCAGAAATCGCCGACCCCCTAGCAGCAGTGGAAAGCGGCGAGGCAGTGGTGGGATTTCAGCGTCGGCCTCCTGTGGGAGAACCCGAAAGTGCGGAAACTCCGAAAGATTCCTCGTTTACTGCTTACCAATTGGGTTCGGTAGAAAATGCGCTTGCCATTCGCAATCGAAAACGAACCGCAGAGGCGCAGAAACAACAGGAGAGGAATGTTGTCGGAAAGCAGGAAAGTTGGTATCAGGCCCAAGGCCGGCAGTTAGAAGATAACTCTCCCGTACCTGCGGAGATTCCCGTTCCAGAAGCCGCGCCAGAACCAGCACCAAGCGGGCAACAGCAGTTCGACATTCCCACACCGGGAACTGCCCCCGCACCCAGAACACCCGCGGCGCCGACACCGAAGCCTAAACCAGCCGCGCCGCCGGGAGTCCGCACCGCCCCTTCTCAGCGGACGGTGCCTTTTCCGGTGACTCCGGCCGATACTATTGAAGTTAAGGCCGACAGCCAAGAATTCGACGACAAGCAGCAAATTGTGACGGCGGTTGGTAATGTCGTTGTGCGGTTCCGGCAAACTGTGATTGATGCCGATCGAGCGATCGTCAACTTAGTCACCCGCCAAGTGGTAGCCTCCGGCAATGTCGCCTATACCCGCGGCCAACAAGTAGTGCGCGGCCAGCGGATGGAGTTCAATCTCGGCCTCAACAGCGGCGCAGTCGAACAAGCCAGCGGCGAAATATTCCTGCCCGCAGCAGGTAGCGAATTGACGCCCACACTGCCGACAGATATTAGTGCTGGCACGATTCTCGAACAGCCGCTGAGCGATCGAATTACCAGCCAGCAGCCCGTGCGCGGCGTCAAATCCCCCGGAGCTGCTACAGTGACTATCGGTGGCGGTGGACAGCTAGCAGCCCCCCAAGTGGTCGGCGCGGTCAACCGCGTCCGCTTTGAAGCAGAACGCATCGAACTGCTGCCAGACGGCGCGAGGGTAGCAACCAACATTCGGATTACTAACGACCCGTTTTCCCCGCCGGAATTTGAATACAGGGCCCGGACGGCGACGATTAGAAGGATTTCGCCCACGGCAGAGGAATTGGTCACAACTAAACCCCGCTTGGTGTTCGACAACCGGGTGAAAATACCCGTGTATCCCCGCAGGCAAGTGTTTGACAGCCGGCAGCAGAGCGGCCCGTGTTTGACTTTTGGTTACGACGGGGGCGAAAGAGGCGGTTTGTATGCCGAGTGCGGTTTTGAGGTGTTGCAAAACGGGCCGGTGCGGCTGACTCTGACGCCGCAAATTTACCTTCAGCGGATTGTGGCAGAGCACGGTGGCAATCCGTTTTTTCCCGACAGCTACGGGCTCAGAGCGAGGTTGGGCGCCTCTCTGGGCCCGCGCACCAGGCTCGACGGATCGGCAATATTTCTGAGTTTTGAAAATTTCCCGAACTTGCCGGAAGACAGCTTTCGGGGCAATTTGCGCCTGCGACAGTCGATCGGCACTCACTCTCTGGCAGCAGAATACAGTTATCGCGATCGGCTGTTTAACGGTTCTCTGGGCTATCAAACCGTGCAGAGCAGCCTCGGGGCAGTGCTCACTTCCCCAGTCATCCAACTCGGAGGCACTGGCATCAATCTCAGCTACCAAGCTGGATATCAATTTATCAATGCTGACACCGATCGACCAGACTTGCTCGAACCAGTGCGGGAAAACAACCGCGTCGATCTGGGGCGTTCCCAAGTTAGCTTCGCCTTGAGCCGCGGCTTCAACCTGTGGGAGGGCGAACCGCTGCCCCGCACTCCCACCCAGGGTTTGAGGTATACGCGGACGCCGGTGGTTCCTTTCTTGCAACTGGCCTTGGGACTCCGGGGAGTTGGCACTTATTACAGCAGCGGCGATCGACAAAATTCCCTCGCTGGCAGCGTCGGCATTCAAGGGCAGTTCGGTCATTTCTCCCGCCCTTTCCTCGATTACACTGGGTTTAACGTGACTTATACCCAGGTGGGGCGCGACGGTATCTCGCCGTTTTTATTCGATCGCTTAGTAGATTTGAGAGTCCTGTCTTTTGGGCTTGTCCAGCAAGTTTACGGAGGCTTTCGAGTCGGATTTCAAAGTGCTATTAATTTAGAAAGCGGGGAAACAATCAGTACGAATTACACTTTAGAATACAGTCGTCGCAGCTACGCAATCATTTTGCGTTTTAATCCTGAGCGTCAAGTTGGCAGCCTGACTTTTAGAATTAGCGACTTCAACTGGAATGGGACTCCCCAACCTTTTTCCGGGGACGCGCGAACTGTAGAAGGAGGCGTGCGTTTATCCGATTAATTCAATTGGCTAATTGGGCATTTGTCATTGGGCATGGGGAATTGGTAATGGGGAAGTGATAATAGGTAATAGGTAATGGGGAATTGGTAATTGGGTAATTGGAACCAAAAGACAACAGTCAACAGATAACAGATAACAGTCAACAGTCAACAGTCAACAGACAACAGTCAACAGACAACAGTCAACAGTCAACAGACAACAAATGACAGAAGTGACGGCAATATCTGCACAAGCAGCGGCTCTGCTGGTTCACTACGGTTTTGACCTAGGTGGCAAGAAAGCCGAGAAATTGGCGGGTGAATGGCTGACCAAGTATCCCGGCTATTGGCTGCGTTTAGCAGTGGTTGAAGCGCTTTATCAAGGGCGCTACAAGGCTGTTTCTGTGGAACAGCTATTGAGTATGTGGCATCGGATAGGTCAACCTCTCTATCATTTCAATCGCGAGTTTGAACGCTTGGTATGCAATAATTTTCCTCAAAATTTAACGGGGGAAAGTGCTGCTCAACTGTCACCGGAAGATATACTTTTATCGAACCAGGAATCGGAAGTAACTGCCGCAGAGTTAGATTGGCGTGGGCCCTCAGAGGCGCAACTTGATGTGGCGCTTCATGAAAAAGTCCCAAACACAGAGGCAGAGGAAACAGGAAAATTACCTGCAGCCGACGATCGCACAAAAGAAAATACAGAATTTGTAGTATATGAAGATGTGGCTGTTACCGCCCTCGCCGATCGAGCCGAAGCCGAGCACAAATTACCGGACAAACCTGTGGCAAAATCATTCCCAGTTGTCAAACACACTGATTTTCATACCAAGTTAAAAGCGATTGCCCGAGAAGGCAGAAGAAAGAAGGGAGAAAGCAGAAATAGGGTGTAAACTTTGAGAACTAGATAGTTATTTGTCACTCTTCACTTTTGGGACTTCCTCCCATCCGAATTTCCGAACAAAAAGAAGCTTGTTCAGTACCGTTAGCTTGCTTAACAACGCTAGTCCGCAACCGCAGGTTGGGCATGAGATACCACAGCCTTTCTTCGGCATGAAGGGTGTCTGATTCTGTAATCAATGTCAGCACGTCGTCGCCCATCACGTAGCGGCCCTTACCCTTGTCTTGCAACACTTTGCCTTCGCTGGGATTGTCGGGATTTGGTACGATCGCTAGTATGGTAGAACCGATTTGTTTAGCTTTGTCGCGATCGGGAATACCGTCCCAACTAATCCGAACGCCCTTTAGCCCAGTTGAAGCCGGGTTAATCGAGTGTTGTTGGCAAAGTTTGACGACTGCTGCATCGCTAGCTGTCAGTATTTCTATTTTGAGGTCGGATTTACCTGCCTGCAATTCCCCAGAATTGAGATTGTGTACGGTACGCTGAGAAAACCATTTACCTGCACTTAACTCGAAAAACTCGATAACATCCATGAAATTTGTCTCTAAAGTCAATACTGCTTTATTTGCGATCGTGACTTGCGCGCTATGGAGTCAGAAACCCGGTTTCTTCCTACGTACCTAGCGGTCAAACCAATGATTTTGTTTAGAAATCCGGTTTAAGAGTGCAAGTCCTTTTCTATATTTTAGAGGAAGGGGGCGCACCTGCAAAGCTTTCTGAGAGCTTTGGGCGAAACAGATTGCAGATGCCGTTGAGGTACAAAACCCAACCAGGGGGACATCTGCCTCGCTGATGCGGCCGACTTGACACAAAATTAGAGCATCCGCCATCATATTTCGTTATAAAAAGTCTTTTTCGCACTTTAAATAGGATTGCGATACCTGAAATTTTTTAGCTTTGACAGTGTTGATCGAGCGACCATCATCGCCCAAAACCAGCTATGTTAAGAAAAACGACGATATATGTGAGATCTTGTGGATCGATCGGTAAATTGGGCATTGCTGAGTTGAATTATATTGGCGGCGATTTATTGTAATCGCACTGCTTGAAAATTCTCCAAGCAGACTCCGACTAAAAAACAAGCAATTCATCGAACCCTCACCAAACCGAGGACAGCAAGCCCATAGCACAGAGCATTTAAATATGTCATGCTAAGTCAAGAGAAAAGATTCTCGATCGGCTTTTCGGTAGGGTGCAGCTAGCGATCGTATACATTTAAAAAACACATCCGTAAATTTATGACAGAGTTTACACAAGGGCTGGATAAAATGCAGCCCGCAGAACAGACGCACTACCTGGGAATCCTGCCAAGTCAGCTAGCAGCGACTTCAGACTCCGAAAAATTATACAGCTTACTAACAGATTACAATTTTATTGAATCCAAGCTGTCAGCATCGGGAGTACAGGCGCTAATAGAAGATTACGATTTAGCAACAAGTCCCGATATTACCTCAGACCAAAAAGCCGACCAACTCAAATTAATCCAAGAAGCAATTCGGCTGTCTGCCCACATTCTAGCCACAGATAAAACCCAACTAGCCACCCAACTAATAGCCCGCTTGATGCGCTTTGAAAGTCCCGAAATTCAAGCACTGCTAGCACAAGCAAAACACCAAAAAAAACCCTGGCTGCGGCCGCTAACGCCCAGCTTTGCTCCTCCTGGCGGCAGATTATTGCGTACCCTCACCGGACATACAGATTGGGTACAAGCTGTAGCAATCACCCCCGACGGCAAGCGGGCAATTTCTGCGTCCTCCGACCACACTCTCAAAATTTGGCACTTAGAAACAGGAGAAGAACTTTCCACCCTCAAAGGTCATCTTACCTACGTCAATGCTGTAGCTGTCACCCCCGACGGCACTAAAGTAATTTCCGGTTCTTGGGACAATACGATTAAAATTTGGGATTTAGAAACTGGACAAGACATATTTACTTTTGCCGGCGATACTTTTGCCGTAGAAGCAGTAGCAGTAACTCCCGACGGCAAGCGAGTAATTTCAGGTTCTTGGGATGGCAGTATTAAAGTTTGGGATTTGACAAGCAGGGAAGTAATTTTTAACTTCAAAAGTCACAGCAGTTTTGTCCAGTCCGTAGCAGTAACTCCTGATAGTAAAAGGTTGATTTCCGGGTCGGGAGACAACAGCATGAAAGTCTGGAACCTAGAAACCGGAAAAGAACTTTTTACTCTCACGGGCCATGCAGATTGGGTAAAAAGTGTAGCAGTTACTCCCGACGGCGAACAAATAATTTCCGGCAGTTACGACGGAACAGTTCAAGTCTGGAGTTTGCCAGAAAAAAAGCAAATTTTCACTTTAGGAAAGCACGGCAGTTTTGTTCAAGCTGTGGCAGTCAGTCCTGACGGCAAACGGGTAATTTCGGCTTCCGGCGACAAAACGCTAAAAGTTTGGAATCTCGAAACAAAAGAAGAACTTTCCACTTTTACCAATCACATCGCCCCAGTTAATGCTGTGGCTGTTACCCCCGACGGTAAGCGGATAGTTTCTGGTTCCTCTGACAAAACTCTAAAAGTTTGGCACTTAGAAACAGGCAAAGAAAATCTATCATTTGCAGGTCACGATGACTGGGTAAATGCTGTAGCAGTAACGGCGGACGGTACGAAAGCGATTTCCGGTTCGGGAGACAACAGCATTAAAGTATGGAATCTCAAAAACGGACAGGAAATTTTTACAATTCGGGGACATCAAGATTGGGTAAAAGCACTCGCAATAACAGCGGATAGCAAGCGAGTAGTTTCGGGTTCTGGCGACAAAACTGTGAAAGTTTGGGATCTAGAAACCGGAAAGGAAATCTTTACTTTCACGGGTCACGCAGACTGGGTAAATTCTGTGGCAGTGACGCCAGACGGAACGATGGCAATTTCCGGTTCAGGAGACCACACTATTAAAGTTTGGAGTTTAGAAACAGGAAAGGAACTTTTGACTTTTTCAGGTCATGAGGACGGGATAAAAGCTGTAGCAGTTACTCCTGACAGCAAGCGGATTATTTCGGCTTCCGGCGACAAAACTCTGCAAGTTTGGAGTTTGGGGCAAGAAAAGAATATTTTGGCTGATTTGTGGAATTTAGCAGTAAAAAATCTACTTTTCACTCTCAAAGGTCATGATAGTTTTGTGAATGCTGTGGCAGTTACGGCGGATGGGAAATGGGCGATTTCGGGCGGGCGGGAACCCAATCTGAAAGTATGGGATTTGTCAAGTAGAAAAGAAGCTTTTACTTTGACAGGTCATGCCGATACGATAACATCCGTGGCGACTATGGGAAATAAAGCGATTTCTGTTTCGGATGACAATACTCTGAAAGTTTGGGATTTGTTGAGTCGAAAAGTAGTTGCTAGTTTCACGGGAGATAGTGCTTTGAAAGCTTGCGCTATTGCACCTGATGGGGTGACGATTGTAGCGGCGGAAGCTTCGGGACAGGTGCATTTTTTGAGGTTAGAAGAGGGGGAATAGTCATTAGTCATTAGTTATTATGCCGATCGCACTTTTGCTAAAATTTAAAAGTGCGATCGCTCTTTTCCCAATCTAGTTTACAATTGTTCCGGGTCAATTCCCATCGATCGCAGTCTTTCTGCGAGGATAGCAGCCCGCTGTTCGGCTTGTTCCAAGCTGCGAGAAACGGGAGAATCTCAGTTTTGCATTTACAGTGCGAGCGGGGACGCTCGCACTACAATAAAAAAAATGCTTTTTACAAAACTGAGATGCTCCCGCGAGAAACATCCTCATAACTTGCAAACGGTTCCCCGTCATGGCGATAAATTTGTAACTCTTCACCCGACAAATCAAAGCGAATTCCCAGTCGGGGACTGACCCAATTTTCGATTGAATTTTAGCTTGTGGGAAATGTGATAAGTGCGATGCCCTGCGGGATAGCTACGCCGCGCGTACTTACTCAAAACAATAACCTCTTCCTCTTTCTCCTTCCTCTCTTCCTCTGCGCCCTCTGCGCCCTCTGCGGTTCATTAAAAAAAATCTCACTCAGCAGCGAAAATAGGGCAGACACCGCCCGCCCTACAAAACTACTTCCTCAGCAACTTCACCCCCCGAATCGAATAATCCAAAAGCTCGATCGGGTGCATTAAAGTAACTTCCTTTCCCTGCAACTCCAAATGCTTCTTAATTTGCAAAGAACAACCCGGATTAGAAGAAGCAATCAACTCCGCCCCAGTATTCAGCAAATTCTCCACTTTTTGCACTCCTAATTCATCAGCAATTTCCGGCTGAAGCATATTGTAAACCCCCGCACTCCCGCAGCACAAAGCCGCATCCACAGGTTCTTTTAACTTCACCCCCGGAATTTGTTGCAGCAACTGACGCGGCTGCAAACTAATCTTTTGCCCGTGCAACAAATGACACGCATCCTGATAAACAATTGTCAAATCTCCCTCAATCAAAGGATTGAGTTTCGCTGTAATTCCCGCACTTGCCAAAAACTCTTGTACGTCCTTAACATTAGCAGCAAATTTCTCAGCTTTCTCCCGATATTCCAGGTCATCTGCTAAAATATGACCGTATTCTTTCAAAGTATGGCCGCACCCAGCAGCGTTGATAATCACAAAATCAACGCCAGTATTTTCAAAGCTATCAATCATTTGTCTCGCCAAAGCTTTCGCCTGTTCCGCTTGGCCTTGGTGTTCCGGCAAAGCAGCACAGCATCCCTGACTTTTAGGAACCACCACCTCGCAACCGTTAGCCGTCAAAACTCGCACAGTAGCCTCATTAACTGGCGAAAATAACAGCCGCTGCACGCAGCCTAAAATCATCCCGACTCGATAGCGTTTCTCTCCTTGTGCCGGAATTACCTCTGGTAAATTATCCCGGAAAGAATCGACAGTAACTTTCGGCAAAATTGATTCCATCGCAGCCAAGCGGGGAAATACTTTTTTCAGCAAACCTGTTTTGCGGACAAGTTTTGGCAGTCCTAATTTTTGATAAATAAACAGCGGTACAAGCAAAGGCCGCAATCTGTGAGGATAAGGGAAGAGATTAAAAATCAGAGTGCGAATTACATTGTCGGAAAAAGTGCGTTCCTGATTTCTGGCAACTTGGTGGCGAGTTGCGGAAATTAATTTGTCGTATTGAACTCCAGAAGGGCAAGTTGTAACGCAGGCCAAACAGCCCAAACAAGTATCGAAATGCTGTGAGGTTGCTTCGTTTAAAGGTGCCTCGCCTTCGTTAATTGCATCCAT
The DNA here is from genome assembly GCF_036705345.1 of Microcoleus sp. B3-D2. Classification (NCBI taxonomy): domain Bacteria; kingdom Bacillati; phylum Cyanobacteriota; class Cyanophyceae; order Oscillatoriales; family Microcoleaceae; genus Microcoleus; species Microcoleus sp. B3-D2. Next base: position 9,084 of record NZ_JAUBUG010000010.1, on the reverse strand, counting down.
TAAATAAATGCGGCCTCTAGGCGAATCCATTTCTTTGCCAAGTACGCGATAACTCGGACAAGTTGACAAACAAAAGCCGCAATGTACGCAAGTATCGATTAATTTCGGGTCTGGCGGGTTCTTGGCATCGAAACCTGGAATTTCGAGGGTTTCTAAGTGGGGATTTTGTGCTAGAAAATTGCTTTCTTTGGCAGGTCTTAAATCGTCGCTGGGAACTGGAGATTTTTCTGAAGTTTGCATATATGGCAGAAGGAAGAGGGAAGAAGGAAGAAGGAAGAAGGAAGAGGGAAGAAGGAAGAAGGAAGAAGGAAGAAGGAAGAAGAAAAAAGGATTTAGTTATCAATGAGAGAAGTCAGAAGCAATCGACCGCTTATATTTCAGCAATTAAGAAAAGAACTTCCTAACAGTCAGGCGCGGTTGCTATTCATAGCAAGCCTAAATCCGTCAAAAAAACAAACACTTCTCTTCATTTCTCTTCCTTCGCGGTCTTCGCGCCTTCGCGGTTCGTTAAAAAACAAATGTGGTTCACCAATAATTCAGACTCGGAATTAAAAAAAACAGAACTCCGGACTATAAAGTTTAAACTAAATACCGCTTATAAAACGATGTGGACTCAAAATATTTTCCGGGTCAAACTGCTGTTTAATCCGGCGCATTAAATCGATCGCACTTCCAGTATAGCCCCAAACATCTAACTCTTGCTTGATGTCAGTCGGCGCTGCTAAAACAGTCAGAAAACCGCCTTTCGCTTCGCACCCCCTGCGTACCTGCAACAGCGTTGCCGCAGTCGCACCCTCAAACCGCAAAACTCCTAAACCGCTGCCTGCATGAATCAAAGCGTCCTGTACCGGCAATTCGTTAATTGCCGCTACAGCTTCCGACGGTCTAATCCCTATTTTGCAAATAATTGCGGACTTTGTGCCAGAATTCCAGACTGTTTCTGGCAATCTTTGCCATAACTGATGCTCATCATTGCAGCCACAGATATTTGCTTGCAAACCCAACTTTTCGCCAACTTCCAGCAAGCGGGCTGATTGTTCTTTAACGCTCTCTGCGATACTTTGAAATCTTACTATCAATCCTTGGCGCTTTCCTAAACCTAATTGTGCTACTAAATCAGGTGACACCAAATCAACGGCCGTCGGAGTCAAAGCAGAAGACAATAAGATTTGAGCCGTTTGGGACAAAGCATTAGTTTCCCCTGTCAGCACTACCGTTCCCGAGGACTCAGGCAGCGGATAAACTCGGAAAGTTACTTGACTGATAACACCTAAAGTGCCGTAAGCACCAGTAAACAGTTTCATCAAGTCGTAGCCGGCGACATTTTTAACAACTCGACCTCCGGCTACCGCAATTTTACCGTCCGATCGCACAAAGGTAATTCCCAACAGCAAATCGCGAATCCCCCGATAGCGATGCCGCAAGGAACCCGCATCAGCAGTAGCGACAATGCCACCCAAGGTTGCCTGTTGCGGATACGCGGGGTCGATCGGCAAAAATTGACCTGCTGCTGCTAAAATTTGCTGCAAATCGGCAAACTTCATTCCCGCTTCCGCAGTCACGGTTAAATCGCCCACAGCGTGTTCTACAAGCCGGTTCAGACGCGAAGTGCTGACAGCCACAAGCCCCGCTGCATCAGGAGATACCCCTAAATCCCCCTTAAAAAGACCCACTTTGACAACATCTTGCTCCCCCCTTGTTAAGGGGGGCTGGGGGGGATCGGAGTCTAATTTTACTAAACCGCCCCAATCAAGTTTGCTGCCGCTACCACAAGGCAAGACTGCACAGCGACGTTGCTGTGCCCAAGCAATGACAGCCGCCAGTTCTTCCTGAGTATTCGGGTAAACGGTACAATCTATTTTCGTGTCGGGGGCCACTGCTTTTTCTACCCGTTCTTGCCAAAATGGCTCTGTATCTTGCCAGCGACAGATGCCAGCAGTCCCAACAATACTTTCTAATTCTTGTGTGCTTACGTAATTTTCGGTAGAAAAAGATTTCATGAAGGTTATCAGACGCCCGGTAAAAAAAATTATCAAAACAGTGCCTAAAACCATTAAATATTAATACGGGCCCGATATTCAAAAGATGAACAAACAAATGTCTCAAAACCGAATTTCTCTGGGAATTACCGGTCTCAACGAAGTGATTGGTGGCGGCCTAATTTCTCAACGCTCTTATCTGGTGCGCGGCGGCCCGGGTACTGGCAAGACGACACTGGGCTTTCACTTTTTGGCAGCAGGTGTGGCTGTGGGAGAAACGCCCCTGTTTATTACTTTAGGAGAACCCGAAGCGCAATTGCGGGCCAATGCCGCAAGTCTCGGTTTTGATATGGAAGCGATGGCGTTCCTCGATTTGAGCCCATCCTCAGAATTCTTTACAGAAGTTCAGACTTATGACATTTTCTCCCCCTCCGAGGTTGAGCGAGAACCGACTACACAAAAGATTATTGAGCGAGTCCAAGCTGTCAAGCCACAACGGGTGTTTTTGGACGCAATCACTCAATTTCGCTACTTAGCTGCGGATGAGTTTCAGTTTCGCAAGCAAGTTTTGTCTTTTCTGCGGTTTTTGGTGGAAGGGGGGGCGACGGTGGTGTTTACCTCCGAAGGCACCTCAAGTGCTCCCGACGACGATTTGCAATTCATCAGCGACGGAGTAATTTATTTAGAACTGCGCCCTGAAGGACGCACCATGTCTGTCACCAAGCTGCGAGGCTCCAACTTCCGCAGCGGCCGCCATTCGCTGCGCCTGACTCAGGCTGGTATGGAGGTATTTCCGCGACTGCTTCCGGACAACTTTCAACAGGATTTTGTTGCTGAAGCGATTTCTGCTGGGGTTCCAGAAATCGACGAACTGCTGCACGGGGGACTAGAACGGGGGACTGTGACGGTGATTAGCGGGCCTAGCGGCGTGGGTAAAACGACGGTGGGGATTCAGTTTATGAAGGAAGCTGCAGGAAGGGGGGAGCGATCGGTAGTTTACATTTTTGAGGAGTCAAGTTCCACTCTGCTGCGCCGCTGCGAATCAGTTAACATCCCGGTTGGGGCGATGATTGGGCAAGGAAGTCTTTCGGTGATACCCGTGGAACCTTTGCTCTACTCGCCGGATCAGTTTGCCTGTATGGTACGCCAGGAGGTGGAGCAGGAAAAGACGCGGATTGTGATGATTGACAGTATTTCTGGCTATCAGCTTTCGATGCAGGGGCAAGATTTGGTGAACAATTTGCACGCTTTGTGTAAGTATCTGAAGAATATGGGAGTCACCGTTATCTTGATTAATGAGGTAGAAGCCATTAGCGGAGATTTTCGCCTGACCGAGATCGGAATTAGCTATTTGGCGGATAATCTTCTGTTTATACGCTATCTGGAACGCCAACTGCATAATAGGACAGAAATCCGCAAGGCGATCGGAGTAATTAAAAAACGAGTCAGCAATTTCGAGAGAACTCTGCGAGAACTCGAGATTACTCGCTACGGCATCAAAGTCAGCAAACCGATACGGGGGCTGCGCGGCATTTTGGGTTCGGCGCCGGTGTGGAGTGAGGGGGGAGCGGATGAAGATTGAATCGGGGTTTGTCGTGTTGTTTTTGGGCAAGTGCAGCTAATTTTGCAGTCGTGAATCTACTAATGAGTAGGGGGCGCACCGCGCACCTCACCACTAGCTGTAGGGGGCGCACCGCGCACCTCACCACTAGCCTAAGTCCTGGAAAACTTAAATATATTGGTAAATTTGTGTATTTTTCGACTTTTATCGTAGTGTAGTTTTCAATTCTATGAAATACAGTAGGGGCACAGGGCACGCGGCCGTGTCCTGTGTCAGATCATCTGTACTTCACTTAAGTGAAAACCGATGTAATCCCTCGCCGAAAAGTAAGCTAATACCAGATCAAAAAAGAAGCCAACTTTATGCCACCTCCCAACCGATATATAATCAGTCACTCCCCCTTGTAAAATCTAAAATCTAAAATCTAAAATCTAAAATCTAAAATCTAAAATGGTATAACCCGTATTCACAGGAAGCTGATAAATGACTGGCAACTCAATAATTTTAGCCGTAGACCGCAATCAGCGAAACTTGGAACTATTAGCACAATTTCTCAATAAAGAAGGATACCAGATGATCGCGGCTTATAACTTTGAAGATGTTGCACAAGCTATCAGTCAGCCTGCTAGGATCGGGATGGCTTTAGTAGATATTTCTGGTTTCGACCGCCGGATTTGGGAGTGCTGCGAACAACTGCGAAATCACCAAATCCCTTTTTTGATACTCTCGCCTAAACAAAGCGCTGCCATTCAGCACGAAAGCCTCTGCCACGGGGCTCGGAATATGTTGGTAAAACCTTTAATCGTTAGAGATTTGCTGGGAATTGTTCACAGCTTGCTAGGAGAACCTGCGTGAGTCAAATTTTATTGCTTGTCGAACAGAAAGAAAATCGCCGCCTGTTGTTAGAATGGCTAGCTGTTTACTATGAGGTATTGCTGCCACACTCAACAGAAAATAGTGAGGAGTTTTTACCATTTAATCAATCTTTTGACCTGGCGATAATTGACGGTATTTCGCTGAAACGCCACTGGCAATGGGTAGCAGCCCAAAAACAGGCAGAACACCCGGTATGCTTGCCTTTTCTTTTGATTACATCCCGCTCGGATGTAGGGATGGCAACGCAATTTATTTGGCAAAGTATTGACGATTTGATTATCGCTCCGATCGAGAAGATAGAATTGCAAGCGCGGGTGGAGATTTTGCTGCGATCGCGCCAGTTGTCTTTAACTCTTAAATTGTCTCACGACCAACTCGATCGCACTCTGCAAACAGCCCAAGAACTCAATGAGATGAAAACATCTTTGCTGTACATGATTGCCCATGATGTTCGCAATCCTTTGAATTTCATCATCGGCACTACACAACTTCTTACCAAGTACAAGTTGACCTTAACAGAGGAGAAAACACAAGAACTGTTAGACAAAACTCAAGCAGCCGCCAAAGGTATCGATCAGTTATTAGACGATGTTCTGCTGCTGGGCCGTGTTGAGTCAGGACAAGCCGGGTTTTGCTTGGTACCGCTAGACTTAGCAAAGTTTTGTAATGAGTTGGTAGGGGAATTTCAGAGCAGCCTGAAGTTGAAACCTCCAAGCGATCCGGTGACGCTAATTTTTGTGAATCACAGTCAATCGGCGATGGTGTCTTTGGAAGTAAGCTTGCTCCGGCGCATTCTGGGCAATTTGCTGTCAAATGCTATTAAGTATTCTCCCCCAAATACCGAAGTAATCTTTGAATTAAAAGTTACTGAAACCGAGGCTATTTTTTCAGTACAGGATGCAGGAATTGGCATACCTGTCGCCGACCAAGGACGGCTGTTTGAGTCATTTTACCGGGCTAAAAATGTCGGTCGAATTCCCGGTACAGGACTGGGGCTGAGCATTGTTAAAAAATGCGTGGACTTGCACGGTGGCGAAATTACTTTGATCAGTGAAGAAGGCGTCGGCAGTACATTTACCGTAACGCTGCCGATCGCAAAACCTGGAAAAAAGCAAATCTCGCCTGCAACGCCTTAAACTAGATGCAGGGATTATGCGAAAATTTACAGACTATGCAGTTGTCTGAGCTAAGGCGCGCCTTTTGTGCCGTACAATCAATCAACTGTTGAAGACCGATCGCCTGAGCTTTCAGGCAGACAGTCCAACTGTTCAACTATTAATGGTTGAAACCTGATGTCTCCAGGTTCAATTGCCACTCTTCTCCACCAAGCTGGCAACAAAAGCAGCCAAAACTTACCCAAAGAGACAGAACGCTGCTCGCGAACAAAAACCAAGGGCAGGAGAGCCGCCAGTCGTAAGACGGCTGAGAGGGCAAACACCCCTGGCAAGCCACCGAGATTGGTCAAAGTGGCGATAAAGCCACCAAGGGTGATTCCCATTGCCCCAGTGACACCAGGAACCGCCGCCGCGATCGCAAAGTAAAGGGACTGATTGCGTAGTGGTGTCACCGACATCATCAGATTACCACTGCACAGGTCGATCGCCGCCCACGTTGCACCGCCGATGATGTGCAACAGCGGGAACCACACCCATATAAAAATTGGAGCCGTTCCAGCTTCTAGCCAGAGCAGAGGGGTCAGAGCCACCAAGATTCCCACTACTATCATGATCGGGCGGTTCCCAACCCGGTCAGCCAGCTTCCCCCAAAAAACCAGCATCAGTAAGTTAGCACCCGCTCCTAAGCTGTTGTAGAGCGTTACCACACTGACATCTATATTTATGTCATCGAGCAAGTAAAGGTTAAAGAAGGGAGCGCTGACGTTAACGGCAAAGCTCCATAGGCCAGAGTAAAGCAAAAACTTTAAAAAATTGGCTTCCTTGAGAAAGCTAAAAATTGCCCCTATGGATGATTTTTCGCCTATATCTGAATGCGTGACGTGTACAAGCTTTGGGTTCACATCGGTCATAAAGAACTGACAACCTAGACTGATGATGCCAAGCACAATTCCTAAAACCAAGATGGCACTGTAACCTTGGAGCCTTCCACCGGGCCAGTTCGATACCACTAGAGCCAGCAACGGCACACCAATGAGATTCGTCAAGCTGACAGCACTATTGCGAAAGCCAAAATACCGCCCGCGCAACCGCTGAGGTACTAAAACCGCCAACCAGCTCAAGAAGGAAGCACGACCTAAAGATTCTAAGACTTGAGTTACCCAGATGATTGCCAATGTCAACTGCACTACCTGATGTCCAGCGAGCTGAAATGAGCCTCCCAACCACATTGCTGGCACGAGAATCAGCCACAGCACTCGCGACACTCCGAAAATCCAGAGGGAATACCAGTGGCGGCTCTGCAGTCGGTCTCCTATATAAGCTCCGAACGGTTGGAGCAGATTTACCAGTTGAGGAATGGAGGCGAGCATACCAATTTCGACTGGGCCAGCCCCTAAATCCAGCAAGAAATTACTGAGCAACGCGCCGCCGATGATGCTGTAAAAAAGCGTAGCGAAGACACTCTCCAAAGTTAGTGCTCTGAGGCTTGACCGAGTTTCCGGTTTGGAAAGTTTTAGAGGCGGAGTGGTCAGAAGTACCGTCTCTGGTAAGGCTATATCCTCTTGGATTTCCTGAAGAGGGAGAGGACTCGTTCTGTAATCTTCTTCTTGTGTTTCGAGCATACTGGATAGGCAATAGATGAGCTGCTACGCAGCTTAATTGTATAATATAAGATTAAATATTTTAAGTAAGACAGCCAGAGAGGCAAGCTAAAAATCACCTCTCTAAAAAGCCAAAAGAAAGATTACTTAAATAAATTAGGGAAAATAAGAATGCCCAAATTAGAGAAGAGTTCTTAATTGCATTATTAATAGTTAATCCATAAATAGCTAAGTTTTTATAAATTTTATATGCGACAGTAGGTTACTGGATTTTTCAGGGTGAACCAGATCAAATAGAGAGCTTTTCAGATAAAAGAAGTTAAGGGAACTTTCGGAAACCCACCTATGGGTATGAATAAAGGTTGCTAAAAATGGGAACAAAATCAAAGTTCTAAAGGAGCAAGAGCGTTCAATAACTCTTCTAGGATAAATCGCAGCAAAGATTGAGTTGCTAATATTAAGCCCAAGCGGGATTGGGCGAGTTGGGGCTGTTCTATTTTAACTTTACCCCAAATTCGGCACTGGCTGTAAAAAATCTGAAATGCTTCGCTCAAACTATTGGCTAATTTGAAATAATTGACAGGTTTTTCGCGGTTCTTTACATCAAAAGTAGGATATAAATTGTCTAGCACTGTTAACAGTTGCGATATTAAACTGCGTTCTGCTGGATGCACTAACCGCAGTCGATCGCCCTCGTCAATCCAAGGGATAGGATTTGGACTCGCTAGGGACCAAATTTGCGGCGCTGTAGTCACATCGGGCTGGGCGATCGCAATTATCCGATCGCGGTGGGCCATTCGCAGCAGGGAACAGCAGCGCGCGTGGCTGTACTGAATGGGAAACAGTCGATCGGCTGACACAACAGGAGATAATATTCGAGATTCTGGAAGTGGGAGGTTCGTTTGGGCTAAACGCTGCAACCAAACGGCTAAACCTGCATCAGTCAACTCCATCTCGATAATTCCCGCCGGCGCTACTTTAACGGCGAAATCTGGGTAGCACAGCGGTTCGAGTGTTTCGGCCAACTGTGCCGCGATTGTCTGCGGTGTCTGCTGCCAAGTTTTAGCCAATTTCAGGGCGATCGCAGACACGTACAGCACCCGCGCGCTATCTTTACTCCGATTTAAGGGAAATATTGCACCATTCTCCATAAGTTTTTTATGGGCGGGCAGGATGCCTACCCCACAATCAAATTCACTTTTTGTGGAACAGGCATCTTGCCTATTGTTGAGAATGGTGCAACCTATGAGATTTAATGGAATTTCCCCTAGTGTCTCTTGCTGGGCGATCGCGCTTTGGAACTTGGAAAGCAAGAAACACTTCACTGTAACTTCCGGGCACTGCGAGATATTTGCTGTATCCATATCGGCCGGTCCTACGGTAACAGCGACGATCGACTGTTACCACTTGCACTGTTCTTGTACGTTAAACTGCTGAGGTCAGAGATAGTCGATCGCCTCCCCCGGGCGGGGCTACATCGCATTAATGTGCTTTCTAGCGATTTGTTTGCTAACTATACAATAATTTACGACAAATGTTTTGCTCAACTCTACCATTTTGATGTATTTTTTGCTACATTGAATTTTTCGGTAAAACTAAGAAAAGTTAGCACAGTTAAGAAGCGTGCAAGCTCGATCGGGGGTTGGTGGTCTCACTTTGTATCGTACGTGCGATTCGTTTAACCTAAAATAAGCTGAAAGGCTTATGGGACGGTTAGCCCAGTTAATAAGACTGGTGATAACTGATTACATTTGGAGGTGAACCGCCGTGCGGTAAGTCCTTCCCCTCAAGTGCAGAGGTGAAAGCATAACCCCTAGTTGGATGGGTAGCAACCATTAAACTAAAGCGGGGCTAAAAGGCAGAACTACTAGAAGTCAAATCCGGTAACTGTCGAGCAAGAGTCCATGCGTAGCAAAAGCAAAGATACGTCTGAACCACCGTTAACAAAAATG